>NZ_QOAY01000187.1:30501-35440 GCF_003314775.1 Microbacterium sp. H6
GATCGCGGCGACCTGCGCGAGCCAGACGAGGGTGGGGACGTCGTCGACGAGCGGATACTCCTTGGGCCCGTCCGAGTGCTGGATCGCCTGCCGCGGGATCCACGACGGTGCCCCCGGTTCGAGCTGCTTCGTGAAGAACGCGTCAGCCGGCGCCTGCGCTGTTCCGACACCTTCCACCCATCGCTTGCGGGTGACGGGGCGGCCGTCGAGGAGGGGGAGCAGCAGAGGTGCGATGGCCGTGTAGTACGCGATGACCTCGCCCTTGGTGGTGCCGGTCTCGGGGTAGACGACCTTGTCGAGGTTCGTCACGCGCAGGCGGCGGCCGTCGACCTGGACGATCTGCGCATCTCCCACCATGGAGCCAGCGTAGTCAAGGGCTGGTCGTGACGGCTGTGGCTGGTGTCTACTGGTGTGATGAGGACGATCTGGAAGGGCGCACTGACGTTCGGGCTCGTGAACGTCCCGGTCAAGGTGTACTCCGCGACCGAGGACCACGACGTGCCGCTGCATCAGGTGCATGAGAAAGACGGCGGTCGCATCCGTTACCAGCGCACCTGCGAGGTCTGCGGAGAGACCGTCGCCTACGCCGACATCGACCGCGCGTACGTCGAGGAGGGCCAGACCGTCGTCCTCACGAAGGACGACCTCGCCGCGCTCCCCGCCGAGAAGAGCAGGGAGATCGACGTCGTGGAGTTCGTGCCTTCCGACCAGGTCGATCTGCTCACGCTCGACAAGCCGTACTACCTCGAACCCGATTCCAAGTCACCGAAGGCGTACGTCCTCCTGCGCAAGACGCTCGAGCAGACCGACCGCACGGCGATCGTGCGGTTCACCCTGCGGCAGAAGACGAGGCTCGCCGCGCTGCGCGTGCGGGGGAAAGTGCTCGTGCTGCAGACGCTGCTCTGGGCCGACGAGGTGCGCGAAGCGGCGTTCCCCGCGCTGGACGAGGATGTGCGGATCTCGAAGAAGGAGTTGGAGCTCTCGGCGTCGCTCGTGGACAGCTACTCGGCGGACTTCGATCCCGAGGAGTTCGTCGACGAGTACCAGAAGGAGCTCCGCACGCTGATCGACGCGAAGATCGAGGCAGGCGAGACGTTCGACGTCGCGGAGACCTTCGGCGAAGCCGAGAAGGCGGCCGAGGGCGGCGAGGTCATCGATCTCATGGAGGCTCTGCGTGCGAGTGTCGCCCGCTCGAAGGAGGAGCGCGCCAAGAACGCGGGCTGACCGACCGCGGTCAGTGCTTGCCGTCGCCGTCCAGGTCGGGAGCGCGGTCGAACACGTCGGCGTCGAGCACGAGCTCCTGCGCCTCCTCAGCGTCGGTGACGACGTCTTCCCCTGCTGCGGCAGCCTTCTTCGCCTTGTGGCGCTCCGACAGGTAGTGCCACAGCGTCACCAGCGCCGTGCCGCCGACGGCCGCGAGCAGGATGAGGTCGATGTAGTTCTCCACGAACGTCGCGACCGGCGGGATGAACCCGATGAGGTAGCCGAACATGGTGAGCCCGAAGCCCCACAGGATCGCACCGATCAGGTTGTAGAGCGTGTACTTGCGCCACGGCATGTGACCGACACCGGCGGCGACCGGGGCGAACGTGCGCACGATCGGCACGAAGCGCGCGAGGATCACGGTGATGCCTCCGAAGCGCTCGAAGAACGCGTTCGTGCGCTCGACGTTCTTCTTGCTGAAGAGTCCCGACTCCTTGCGCTCGAACACGGCCGGTCCGCCCTTGTGCCCGATCACATAGCCGACCTCGCCGCCGACGAAGGCCGCGAGGCCGATGAGCAGGGCGACCCACCAGACGTTGATGCCGAAGACACCGTGCTCGGAACCCGCGATCGGGTGCGAGAGAAGGCCCGCGATCACGAGCAGCGTGTCGCCGGGAAGCAGGAAACCGACGAGCAGACCGGTCTCCGCGAAGACGATGAAGCACACCACGAGGAGCGCCCACGGCCCGGCGGTCCCGATGATCGTGGCGGGGTCCAGCCAGGGGATGAGAGCGGTCGGTGCGTGCAGCATGGTTTCGAGCACTGGGAGAGTCCCGTCGGTCGCGATTGGTCGGCGGTGTAACAGAGCGATGTCATGGCGACCTGAGAAGGCTGCCGTCGTCTCTCGTGCGGAAGGTGGGACTTGAACCCACACGCCCTGGGGCACAGGAACCTAAATCCTGCGTGTCTGCCAATTCCACCACTCCCGCGCGGTGGGATAAGTCTACTGATCGCCGAAACCGGGTATCTGGGGATCCGCCCGCAGTCCGAGCCGGGCCGGGAGTCTGCGGAGGGGATGGGACTCCAGGTCGGCTTGTGGATAACTTCGGAGGCCGCGCGTCGAATGTTGCGAGGATGCCTGAGTGATTCGTCCGTCCGCCCTCGTCGCCGAGCGTGTGCGTTCGCGTCTGCGCGCCGAGGGCATCGACCCGTCGATCGATCCGGACGGGGCCTGGCGCATCGCCCACGCCGAGGTCCGCCGACACGACGATCTCGCCCTCGCCCGCGGTGAGGCGTTGATCGACGATGAGGCCGCATGCGTGCGGGAGGTCCTGGCGACCTTGAGCGGATTCGGCGCGCTGCAGCCGCTGCTCGACGATCCACAGGTCGAGGAGATCTGGCTGAACGGCGCAGGGCACGTGCACGTCGCGCGCGAGGGCACGGCCGAGCGGACCGACGTCGTGCTCGATGAGGTGTCGGTGCGCGACCTCGTCGAGAGGATGCTCCAGTCAACGGGGCGGCGAGTCGACATCAGCCAGCCGTTCGTCGACGCTTCGCTGCCGGACGGGTCCCGTCTGCACGTAGCCATCGCCGATGTAGTGCGCGGTTCGTGGGCTGTCAACATCCGCAAGTTCCTCCCGAAGTACCGATCCCTCGCACTGCTGACGGATCAGGGCATGATGCCTCGCGGTGTCGCGGATCAGCTGCGCGTGGCGATGGACGCCGGCCGCAGCGTGATCGTCTCCGGAGCGACGCACGCAGGCAAGACGACGATGCTCGCCGCGCTGCTGGCTTCCTGCGCCGACACCCAGCGCATCGTGACAGTCGAGGAGACGTTCGAGCTGGCCGTTCACGGACCCGATCTCGTCTCACTCCAGGGACGCCAGGCGAGCCTGGAGGGTACGGGGGAGATCACGTTGCGGCGACTGGTGAAGGAGGCGCTGCGTATGCGACCGGACCGTCTCGTCGTAGGCGAGGTCCGGGACGCGGAAGCCCTGGACCTCGTGCTCGCCCTCAACACGGGGGTTCCCGGCGCCTGCACCGTGCATGCGAACTCCGCGGCGGAGGCGATCGAGAAGCTGACGATCCTCCCGCTCCTGGCCGGGCGCAACATCGACCGCGCGTTCATCGCGCCCGCGCTCGCCGCGTCGATCGACCTGGTCGTGCACTGCGTTCGAGACCGGGCAGGTCGGCGATACGTCCAAGAGGTCATCGCACCGACCGGTGACGTCGACGAAGGCAGAGTCCGGACCGAGCAGGTGTACCGGGTGGCAGACCGCAGGGATGTCGTCGTGGAGCGCATCGCCGCTCGCCGGGTCGGAGCCTCATCGAGACGGTCTTCGTCGGTGCCCTCCTCGCGGCGGGGGTGCTGCTGTGCGTCTCCCCGTGGATGTGGCCGCCTTCCGACGATGCCGTGATGACGATGAGGCAGGGGCGACTCGCCCGTCTGATCGAGGAAGCGGGCATGGAGGGGCTGTCGCAACGTGGACTCCTCGCCATCGTCGTCGTAACCGGACTGATGACGGCATCGGGTGCATGGCTGCTGACGGGGATCCCCGTGCTCTCCGTGCTGGCCGGTCTTGCAGGCGCAACTGCGCCGATCGTGTTCGTGCGAGGGCGACGGATGCGCCTGCGACGGTTGCGTCGCCAGCTCTGGCCGGACGTGTGCGATCTGCTGATCGCGTCGATCCGCGTTGGCTTGTCGCTTCCCGACGCGGTGGCCGGTCTGGCGGAGTCCGCGCCGAAGATGCTGCGGCCGGCGTTCATCGTGTTCGCGCGGGACCTGCGGGCGAGCGGCAGGTTCGAGACCAGCCTCGATCGACTCAAGACGACGCTGTCCGACCCCATCGGCGACCGCATCGCCGAGACGCTGCGGATGGCGCGTCAGGTGGGCGGCACCGAGCTCATCAGCGTATTGCGGGCACTCTCCAGCTCGGTGCGGGCGGACGCGGCTCTCCGTGGGGAGGTCGAGGCGCGGCAATCCTGGATCCGCGGTGCCGCCGTCCTCGGTGCCGTCGCCCCGTGGGTGATCCTCGGCCTGCTCGTGCTCCGACCGGAAGGGGCGGCGGCGTACGGCACTCCCGAAGGCGTGCTCGTGATCTGTCTGGGCGCGGCCGTCTCTGTGGTCGCCTTCCACATCATGGTCCGCATCGGTCGACTCCCCGAGCCTCGGCGGTGGTTCGGATGAGCGGGATGACGGCTCTCGCGAGCGCCGTCCTGATCGGGTGCGGCTTCGCCGCCGGGGTGCTGAGCGCGCTTTCCGCGCTTCCACGGTGGAGGGCGGCATCGCTGGCCGTACGGATCGGTCCTTACGTGCGCGACGTCGTCGCCGATGATCGTCTGCCACGAGGTGTCCTCCCGGCCGCGGGCGCGCTGCCCGCGAGTTCGCGGACGCTGTGGGAACGCGCACGAAATGCGTTCGAGAGTCTGCTCGGCGGGGGAGAGCCCCTCCGCCGGCGTCTGGCACAAGCCGGCGTGCGGACCGACCCTGCGGCGTTCCGCGGCAGGCAGCTCGGGTGGGGCCTCGCCGGGATAGGGGTGGGGGCGATCGGGGTGACCGTGCTCGCACTCACGGGCCGCCTCTCCGTGCCGACGGGCGTGCTGCCTCTGCTGTGCGGGGCGGCGGCGGCCGCCGCCTACGACCTGCAGCTCTCCGCGCGGGCCAAGGCGCGACGGGTGCGGCTCACGGATGAACTGCCGACGACACTCGAGTTCCTGGCCCTCTGTCTTTCCGCGG
>NZ_QOAY01000187.1:35709-35883 GCF_003314775.1 Microbacterium sp. H6
CTCGATTCGCTGCGCCGGGTGTCCGAGGGGGGCTCCGGCGAACTGACCGCCGAACTGCGTCACGTGGTGCTCGCCGTGGGCACCGGGTCGCCGCTGGCCGACGCGCTGAACGAGATGGCGCGACGTCTGCAGCTTCCCGGCCTGTCACGTGTCGTGGATCAGGTGATCGCCGCA
>NZ_QOAY01000187.1:35933-37729 GCF_003314775.1 Microbacterium sp. H6
GAGCACGGTGCACCGCTCGCCGCAGTGCTGCATGCCCAGGCGTCGGATGCACGGGAGGACGCGAAGCGTGTGCTGATCGAGCAGGCGGGGCGCAAGGAGATCCTGATGCTCCTCCCGCTCGTCTTCCTGATACTTCCGCTCTCCGTGCTCTTCGCCGTCTATCCCGGGCTCTTCATCCTCCGTCTCGGCATCGGCTGACCCCTCAACGAAAGGATCCACCATGACGACACCCACCTGTGACCGCGGGCGACTCACATCGACGGGAACCACTGCTCGGCTCCGCGCATTCTTCGCGGATGAAACCGGGGACGTCCCCGGCTGGGTACTGGTCGCGAATCACATATGACGGAGCCGCGAATCGGCTTGCAGACACGCCCGCGACACGCCGATGAACGTCCCGAATCGCGATTCCACATAAATTATTCTGAAGCAAACCCCACATACCCTCCGCCTGTGGATAACTCTTCCGCTGGTGTCGGGGATCGCCGGAATCCTGCGGATGCAGGGCCGTCTGTTCGGCCTGCCCGCTGTGGATGAAACGGTGTAGAAGCTGTGTAGAACTCGCGCGGACGCGCTGGTGAACTACAACGGTGTAACTCGTACACCTTGTAGACCCCCAAAATATCCGTTCCCTCGATTATTCTGGAGAGGTCGGCAAGCAGCGATGGAAAAACCCCCCAGGTCAGCGACAACTGTTCTGAGGGGCGGGAGATTCCTTGGTTAGGGGAAACTTCTTCCAACGTACGCGTGACGGTGACGCCCGACAAGCCCTTGTGGCTTGTCGGGCGTGTCAAGCAGGATCGTTTGGAGAAAACCAACATGTCTAAGTTCGTCATCTACAAGGCCAGCAATGGCTTCCAGTACTACTGGAACCTCAAGGCTCCGAACGGCGAGGTCATCGCCACGTCGGAGATGTACAACTCGAAGCAGGCGGCGCAGAACGGCATTCAGTCCGTGAAGATCTACGCCGGTCTCGCCAGCATCGAGGACACGACCGCTCTGCAGCGGCGGTTCTGAGATGGTTACGCGTCGGGTTAACGGTCCGTTCGTGCTCATCTGTCGGGGCTGCGGAGCGAAGTACGGCCCGTTCACCCAGGCGTCGGGTGCGTTCAAGTGCGGCCGTTGCGGTCGGATCAACACCATCGGGTAACCGGCAGTAGCAACACCAGCGAGGGGCTGACGGGCAACCGTCAGCCCCTCTTTCCGTTCATCGTTGGTGCTCTGAGACGAGACCTGCGGGCTCTGGCGCGGTGGTCGAAACTGGACGCTGGGCGAGAACCCCTTGCCGGTGGGTGATGGCTTAGGGCCTAAAGATGGGAGCCCGCCTCTCGCTGCCTTATTCGACGGAGACGAACACCGTGTCCGTCAACATTCCCGGTGTGACCGCGATGAGCGCGCCCTCGATGCTCGCAGTCGGAATCGTCCGCACCAGGTTGCCGGTGATCGTTCCACCTGAGTAGAGCGTGGCTGTGAGGTCCGTGTTATCCGGGGCCAGGGCAATGACGTCGAAGGGCTGCGTCACGCCGTCTGCCGTCACGATGTCGGTCCGGACGAAAGCAGGCATGCTGCCCTCCGTATCATCCCCGGTGTAGGTGTAGGTCACGTTGAGCAAGACGAACTGCTGGTCAGCGGGCAGGTCGCTCAGATCGATGTACGCGTTCGCTTCCTGGAATGCCGGGTCTGATCCCGCATCGAACTGCACCGAGTTGACCACGACGGTCCACTCGTCTGAGACGACTTCTGAACCGAGTGGGGCCGGATTCTCACGAGTTCCGACTTCCACGGCGGGGTCGTCC
>NZ_QOAY01000187.1:37809-38067 GCF_003314775.1 Microbacterium sp. H6
ATGACAGGGGCGGCGATCATCGCCACAACCGAAAGCGCAAGACCGGCGATACTCGTCCCCTTCCTCTGGCCCTTCCGGGTCAGTCCGATAATGGCGAGGACGAGCGCGGCGACAAGCAGCGGCCATCCGACGACCCCCAGGAGCGGAACGACGGCGAGCGCGAATCCGAGGATGGCAAGGATGATCGAAATGAGGCCGTGACGGCGCTCACTGAAATTCCTCGGTTCTGCTCATCGAAATTCCCCACTCTGGGTCGCT
>NZ_QOAY01000285.1:0-194 GCF_003314775.1 Microbacterium sp. H6
GGCGTCGGCGACGCGCTTCACGTCGGCGTCGAGCTGTGCCTGCTTGTTCTCGGCCTGCTGCTGCAGCACCGCCTGCTCGGCCTGCGCGCGGGCGAGTGCCTCGGCCTGCTCGGCTTCGGCGCGCGCCCGGCCGATGCCGGAGTCCGCGTTGGCGGTGTTGGTGTCGAGCGCGGTCTGCTCGATCAGGTTCGCTT
>NZ_QOAY01000285.1:223-4983 GCF_003314775.1 Microbacterium sp. H6
TTGGCGATGTTCTTCTGGTTGATCGCGCGGTCGGCGTTGGTCTGCGAGATCTCGGCGGACTGGCGCTTCGCCTGGATCTCGGGAGCGCCGAGCGACTGGATGTAACCCACCTTGTCGGTGATGCCCTTGATCTGGAACGAGTCGAGGATCAGCCCCTGCTCGGCGAGCTCCTGCGAGACGTCTGCCGCGATCTGGTCCGAGAACTTCTTGCGCTCGCGCATCAGCTCGACGACCGACAGGGTGGCGACGATACCGCGGAGCGCACCTTCGAGCTGCTCGGTGGTGAACTGCTCGATGGCCTTGTCCTGCGAGGCGAATCGTTCGGCTGCGCGGCGGACCAGGATCGGGTCGGATCCGATCTTCACGATCGCGACACCGTCGACGTTCAGGGTCACGCTGTCGAGCGACTGCGCTTCGGCGTTCAGGGAGACCTGACGTGAACGCAGCGAGATGATCTCGTGACGCTGCGTGATCGGGTTCACGAGCGACTTGCCGTTCACGATCACGGTGACCGGCGACTCCGACATCTCGGACCTGCTCGAGCCGTCGGCCGAGAGCACGGCCGTCTGCACCTTCTGCTTGCGTCCCGAGATGACGAGTGCCTCGTCGGCGCGAGCGACTTTGATCCAGCTGCGCGCGAACAGCAGCAGGACGAGCAGTAGGACGACGGCGACGACGACGGCGATTCCGACGATGACGAGGATGCCGACGATTCCGGCGATCTCCATGGATGACCTCCCTGATTCCCCCCGAGGGGGCGGTCTCGGGCGCGCCGTGATGCGCGCCTTCGCCCCCACCCTGCCAGAAAAGCGCCCGGCGTCGCCGCGGCGGACGTCATCTCCCGTGCCCCATGGGGAACTCATCCTCCCCAGAGAAGCTGTGGAGGAGAGTCGGACGTCAGCCCTTGCGGAGCTTCTCCGCGAGGTCGCGCAGGGCGCGGAGCTCGTCGTCGTCGAGGCGGGACATGCGCTCGGCGATCGAGCGTCCGTGCACAGTGGCGAGCGAGCGGAAGGCCCGTGCCCCCTCGTCCGTCGCGCGGATCAGGGCGCCGCGACCGTCGTCGGGGTCGGGGCACTTCGCCACGAGACCGCGCGCGACCATGCGGTCGACCAGTCGCGAGACGCTGGGTTGGCTGATGAGCATATTCGCCGTGATGTCCCGCAGCCGCGCTGTGAGGTCGGGGGAGCGGGTGACGGTGAGCAGCACGTCGTACTCGGCCTGCGCGATATCGCTGTGCTCGAAGTCGCCCATCATCTCGGTGAACAGCTCGTGCTGCGCGCGGAACAGGCTCTCCCAGGCCTCCAGGGCGAGCTTGCGATCGGTCATCCTCACAGAATAGTGCGAACAGTAAAGGGCCGGTCGGAGAGGCTCCCGACCGGCCCTTGTCCCTTGCACCAAGAGTGTCCTGCAATCACATGCGGTGGATGCCACAGCAAACATTCACCGTGCGATCACTGTATAACGGCGAGGTAACGAATGCAACGGTTTGATCACGGAATCTTGAGCGCAGGCATCGATGTCCTGTCTCACCGGATCTGTAGAAATCTCATCTTCCTGTAGAAAGTCTCATCGGAGTACTTAGGCGATCACCCCACGGACACCGTTGCGGACACGTCGCTCCGCGTCGAATCGTCGCTCGAGCGACCTCCTGCACCCGTCCGGATGGAGCAAGATGTAAAAGGGAGGTGATGACGATGAATCTCTACCTAGTGAGGAACCCTGACGGCGTGCCTGTCTGGGTTGCGTTAGAGAGTGACCAGAAGCGCCTGTACACCTACGTGCAAAATACTGGAAAGTTCCATCTCAACGCCGGGCTCTATGAGGACTTCTACTTCGATCACACGATGACGTACGAAACAGTCGATCAGCAGGCCGCTGAGGCAGCGATCCTGAGTGGAGTCGGCCTCCGGGACGAACGCTCATTCGTCCACATCCTCGCGCGCTACCGCCAGGATCCGAATGCCCTCTCACCGGAGGCGGTGTTTGGCCGAGCTCTCTAGCCGCCCGTCAACGAAATCGCTGTCCATCACGAGCACAAGGATCAAGAGAGGGATACGCGACGTGGAGGCTCCGCGCCCCGATGGGCCGCGTGCAATCGGTCAGACACGGCACGTACTTGCCTGCGACGGTGACCATGCCGTTTGCTCATCTGTTTCGAAGAGACGCGCGCTCGTTCGTTCCAGAAGAGTGGGCATGATTCGGCGTGTGGGCGCTAGATTCGGGAGGACATTCCATACCGAGAGGCACGCCGGTACGCGTCATGAAACTCATCACGTTCACGCTCGAGGGATATCGCCGTTTCCTTGCGCCGACGTCAGTCAAGCTGCATAGCGACCTGATTGCGTTCGTCGGGCCGAACGAAGCCGGGAAGAGCTCGTTGCTACGGGCGCTCACCCACCTGAACCACGACGAGCCGTTCGATCGCTCCGAACACCCGAGACGATCGATTGATA
The DNA here is from genome assembly GCF_003314775.1 of Microbacterium sp. H6. Lineage (NCBI taxonomy): Bacteria > Bacillati > Actinomycetota > Actinomycetes > Micrococcales > Microbacteriaceae > Microbacterium > Microbacterium sp. H6. Next base: position 2,677 of record NZ_QOAY01000285.1, read on the forward strand.
CGGTTCCTTCTCTCCGCTGGCAACTCCAACTGGAGGACGAAGACAGGCAAGCAATTGCGCACATCCGCGGTGGTGGCGATGTGGAGAAGATCATCGTCTCGAAGATGGGCGCTGACGGGCGAGTGATCGATTTCCATCCGTCGAGGCCGAGCAGGGATCCAGTGCCTCGGGTGCATCTCGGCGATTTGATGGGCGAGTTGAGGCCTGCTCTCGAGAGGATGGCTGAGTATGTCGCGGTTGACCTTGACTTGATCGACAGCGTCATCGCGACTCTCGCGGACGGTGAGATACCGACGGCCGTGGGGAGTTTGGACGTCATTGCTGACTCTGCAGAGGGGGCTGCGGGGGTCCTAGAGGCAGGAGCAATCGACGCCGCTGCCTTCCCGAACGAAGCTATTTCGGTATGGCCGGATAAGCTGCGTAGCCTCGTCGCGGGCCTGAGAGCGAGTGTCCAAGAAGCGGCGGAACCCGAACCGGCCGCCGTTGCAGCGGCCGTACTTCTCGCCCGCCTTCCCGAAATGCGGCTCCTGGGGCCAGAGGACCACAATCTACGATCCGAGTACGACCTCGAGTCCGAAGCAGACCAACCGAGCCCGGCTCTGGCACACCTTGCGCGGCTGGCTCAACTCGATCTCGTCGCACTGCGCCAGGAAGTACGAGACGCCAACTACGCCGATGTTTCAACCCGCCGGATGCATGCGAATGATCGCTTACGAGAGGTCTACGCGGAGAGCTGGAACCAGGAGAAAATCGCTCTGCAGATCGATGTTCAGAATGGCCTTCTGGTCGTTCAAGTGACGACACCGAACGACAAGGGGTACTCGAGCCTTGCGGATCGGAGTGATGGACTGCGATGGTTCGCTGCGTTGCTCGCGTTCACCCATGGTGGTCGCGGTCGTCCGATCTTGCTTGCGGATGAGATCGAGACTCACCTTCACTACGACGCGCAAGCCGACCTCGTCGGGGTCCTTGCGCGACAAGAGTACACATCGAAGGTGCTGTACACGACGCATTCATTCGGCTGCCTTCCGCACGATCTTGGCAACGGAGTGCGCGTAGTGGAACCAATCGACGCGGGCGCATCGTTGCTGCGCAATGGGTTCTGGGAGGCAGGTGCCGGATTCTCGCCGTTGCTCAAGAGCATGGGCGCTGTCGCGGCGACGTTCACGCCTGCTCGTCACGCGCTGATCGGAGAGGGGCCCTGCGAGGCGATCCTCTTGCCCACCCTGCTTCGGCAAGCCGCTGGCCGTGAGCGGATCAAGTTTCAGATTGTCCCAGGGCTGTCTAGCGTTGCCTCGGTGCGCGTGGCGGAGCTTGTGTCCCAGGCAGGACAGGTTGCCTTCATCGTGGATGGCGATCCCGGCGGATTGGAGAACCGGAAGAAACTCCTCAGGGCTGGAGTGGACCCCAGCCGTGTGCTCGTGTTGAACGAGACAGATGGCGCTGGCGCACTCGAGCTTGAGGACCTGATCCACCCGGATGTATACGCTCAGTGCGTCGTGGAAGAGGCTGACTGCTGGTCGGCGACCAAGACTCAACTCGACGGGAGCGCGCTCCCCGAGAGCCTGCGTACGAAAGCGGTTGAACTATGGGCGACAGCGAACGGAGTAGCCTCGCCCGACAAGGTTGCAGTGGCTCAGCGGGTCGCGAATTTGAGTGCTGATCGCGAGATTTTCGATCCCAACAGACGCGAGCTCTTGAACGAGCTTCTAGGAAGCATCGAGTCGGCTTTGCAGGTCTGACTCGTCGCACAGCACGCTCGCGGAAACCATGACGCCAAAGGCCCCGCATCAACTCGGCGGGCTGAGTTAGGTGACCCACAAACCGGACCGTACCGCCACGGTTTGATGGAACTCGCGTTCGCGCGCCGGGCGAACCGTCAAGGTCCCCGAAAGCGGGAGCTAGCTGCAGGAACGGCGGGGCTCGGGCGGCGCGCTCGACGAGGAGGCCTTCGCCTACCGGCTGAGCTTGGCCGAACTATGTTAGGGGCGCGCCAGTTGGCGCACACGCTTAGCAATGGGTGGACCGGGAAATGAGCTTCTCTGACGAGGCACGATCACGCATTCTGACCGAAGGATGGTGCCCTCGTGGCGAGTCATTCCCAGAAGCGCTGAGCCACGCCACGCCCGTAAGCATCCGTGAGACGCAGGATGCCTTTGCTGCGGTCGGGAGCGGGGAACCGGTGGCCGCGCTTCTTCTTCACGCGTTCACCGGTGCGCGACCGGTCGTGGGTGATGACCAGTCTGGCGGCGGAAGCGGTCGGAACGGTGCAGCCGACATCATCTTGCAGCGCAACGACGGCCTCGT
>NZ_QOAY01000285.1:5016-20418 GCF_003314775.1 Microbacterium sp. H6
ATAGTGGAGGTAACCCGGTCGCTCGACGCGAAGTATCAGAGGTCGCAGGCACACACGAGAAGGTTCGAGGCGGCTGTGGAGCGGGAGTACCTAGGCAGCATGGCATGGCAGCTGGATCTCGAGCGCGGCTGGGAGAGCTCTGATCTGAATGAGGTGGCTCAAGCGGTTGCTGCGGAGCTCAACCGGCTGGTGGGTGTAGGCGCCACTACAGAGGGAATGCTCGACGTTCATCCTGTCGTGCGTGCTGGGGTCGTTGGACCGATGGATCCGCCGCGGGTCATAGTGATGAGCGCAAACGCCGGCGCCAGTAACGCGGAGGCGCCGTATCTGACCGAGCTTTCCGGTTATCTCGCCAACGACCCGATCATCGCAAAGAAGCTCGCCAAGCTCGAACGCGAGCGCGAAGAGTACGGCGCAGCCCGCACCCACCTCTTCATCCATATGGCGGCCACTGGGACGCGTGGCGGTTTGCTGCCCACATCCCCGTCCTATTTCACCTGGGGCGAGTTCCGCGCTCCAGAGGTTCTGACGGATCTGTGGCTCTACGGCAACACGGGACATCTTTTCCACTGGACGGTGGAATCAGGCTGGATCTTTCACGTGACGTCGGGCTGAGATCTGGGACGAGCGTCATGACTTTCAGCTCAGGACCCGGACCACCCAACACGACCTCACCTGAACGCGGAGCATGCTTCCCTCGTAGCCAGCCTGCTATCAAAGGGGTGGGTCAATCTACGACGGTGTCACGAGCGGCGGGTTCGGATCGGAACTCGAGAAAGCCTGCGTAGTCGGGGAACAGGATCTTTGCGGTCCGGTTGTATGTGTTCTCGAGGTAGCGCAGCAGCTTCTTCTTCAAACCGGCCTTGATGATCACCGCGACGAACGGCAGTGCGGATGGATGCCCGCGCTGCCTGTCAGCACTGAGGCTAGCCGCAAGCTTCGCTGAGTCTCCGCGCACCCACGGTACGTCTATCGCCTCGAACGGGTCGATCCTCTGGATGCGGAAGTCCCTCGTGCCCGAAGGCGACGCGATCACTTCCCCGCGAGGAGGGGGAATCGCTCCGGCGACGAAGAACCCTTCCTGGGCTCGGAGTCGCTCGTTGGGGACAGCGGATCGCACCAGGAATGGCGTCGGGTCCTGGAGAGCGTCATGCAAAGTCGATCCGGTGGGGTTATGCAGGGAGCCCCAGCTGCGGCCGGTGGGGACGGTCGAGATCTGGCGCATGCCTGTCGTGTTGAGCGCGAGGAGAATTCCGCTCCTCGCGGCGCCGGGTGCTTTAGGTGACTGGCAGGCAAACCAGAGGGCCGTCATCGGGTTGCTCGTGAAATCAAGTAGCCTGGTCGCGATCCCGTAGTGCTGCAGGTCTGCGAGGAGCTGCAGGTCATCGACATACCCGCCGGGGCCGATTCCCAAGCCCCAGTCTCTCGCTGCCGCTAAGAGCTCGACTTCAGCTGCGCGCATCTCGGTCTCCGATGTCTCGGTCCCGAGCTTCCGTTGCAGAGACGATGTGAGACGGTAGTCCGCACTGGACATACCGCGCCAACTGAAGCTCTGACGGGCGTTGTAGACGCCGATCGCGCCCAGGATGTTCATGACATCACGAGCAGTATTTGGACGAATCCACCAACCAGTTGAAGTCCACCAGAATCCGACGTCGCTTGGCATCTGTCTCCTCGCTCGAAATCAAACGCCGGCGGGAAGCGCAGCCCCGCCCTGCTGGTTCGCCAGCTAGTGGCGGATCAGCCTAGTGTTCCGTGACTCGATAGCCACGGCGATGTCATCTGCTGCGCCAGGTCCGTGCTGAACTATGGCCTGCCCGAGCTCGTAGATGTCTTCCAGTAGCAGCTTGGCGGGATTTATCCACCGTCGATACGCATAATCGACTCCGGCGTTCAGCCAGAAGGATTCGTCATCGCGGACATCGTCGCTCATGGTTCCGAAGCTACCGCACGTGCACCTGTGGCGGATGGTGCGTCAACATTGAGCATCGCCCCGCAGACTGCCAGGCTCCGTCTCGATGAGGCCGACCGGCCTCTCACACCCGATGTCAGTCAGGGAACTAAGCCAATGTCGGACCTCACCCCTAGCATGTTCCTATCGAACTGGGGATGCCCCACAGATGGGAGTGACATGGCGAATCTAAGCAACTGCTTTGCGACCGCGCTGACGATGATCGAGCCCTCGTCGACCGACAAGGAGAACGCACCTCTTGCTCATAAGTCAGTCCGCGAGGCGCTGACGGCCGCCGATTCCCTTAGGGACTGGGGGCTTTCGCCGGTGCTGATTGGGTCGTACAAACGAGATGTGTCAATCCGGCGCGTGAAGGACGTCGACGTCTTCTGCCGAATGGACACGATCGATACGAACGTGTCAGGCCAAGAGGTCCTCAACGCGTTCTTCAAGGTGCTCAACGCCGAGTATGGCCGTGACGACTCCGGCGCGCCGCGCGTGCGACGCCAGGCGCGATCCTTGCAGGTCACGTTCCCTGAGTACGACGGCCTCTACGTGGATGCCGTGCCGGCTCGCTCACGTTACGACGGCTATTGGGAGATCCCGAAGAAGGATTCGGACGAGTGGCAGAGCACCAACCCTGAAAAGCTCACCGATCTGAAGACCGAGATGAACGCAGCGATGGATGGTGTGTACGTGCCAACCGTCAAGCTTCTACGACAGGCCCGCAGAGCGATCCTCGATTCGCGCCCTGGCGGGCTTTTTGTCGAGCTTGCGCTGTATGACGCCTGTTCACGGGGCACCGTGCAATGGGATTCTCAGGCGCACGCGTTCGTCACAGGCTTGGAGGGTATCGCGAGCTACCTTCGAGACAAGGTCAGTTGGGGCCGTGAATTACCGGACCCGACGATGCTTGGCCACAACGCCAGCTTCCGTGCTACCGACCTTCAGTGGGAGAAGGCTCGTGACCGTTTTCAAGCTGCTGCCGAAACTGCGAGGGCGGCCTTCCGCGAGGACGATCTCGGCCTCTCAGCGCTCGGGTACCAATCCATACTGGGCGACAACGGCGACGATGAAACCGTCTTTCCCATGCCAGCGGGCTACGGTGACGACGGCAAGAAGAAGGCGCTGGCCGGTCCGATTACCGCAGGAGAGCGAATGGTCCCGGCCGGTGACCGGCGCTTCGGATGACCGTCTGGGGCGAGCGGCTCGAGGCAACTCGAACTGAGTTCATTGAAGGACTCGAGTCACGCGGCTGGCGCCTCGTGGCGAGATCAGAGCTGACGAAGAAACTCTTCACCGGTGAGATCAGCCATAACGTCATCGTTAGCGTTGACGCTGACTTTCCGTTTGCGCCGCCCAGGGTCTTTCCCCCGGCGGACCTTCCGGCCTCTTGGCACAGAGAGCTTGACGGCGCCATGTGTTTGTATCCGGAGACCGGGCGCGGCAGTCTTCCATGGTTGGACGTTGATGATTTCGTCGCGACCATTGAGCGATGGCTCGAGGCAACAACGCTTGGGTGGCCTGCTGATGCTCCCGACATGGATCTCGAACGGTACTTTGAGCCGATCCAGGAATCCCTGCTGGTTATCTATGACGAAGCGATCGATTTGCTCCTGAACCGGCTGGTCCGTTTCAAGGTTCAGGGCCCGCGGATCGAACTGGCCGGCTCAGGCGTCAAGCCGAGGAAGGCGAGCCAGCGGCGCCACCGGCTTTATGGCTACGTGGCAGACATCGGAGAACCGGAGCGACCACCGCGTAGTTGGGGTGAGCTCCTCGACCTTCTTGACCAGAGGGCCGTGGCAATGCTCGAAAGAGAAGCCCGTCGTGGCGCGATTGACCTACTTCTGCTCCGTTACTCGAGAGGAGGCGCGGCCGGAGCGATTGCGTTGCTGCTTTCGTACAATTCGGATGGCATAAGCCTGAGATCGGTGCCGAGCGCATCCAATTCGGTCGCTACGTTAGGGCTGCGTGGTGGACGTGATGCCCCGTTGCTTAGCAGCAAGCGGGTATTGGTCGTTGGCGCCGGAGCCATCGGATCCTTCATCTGCGACTACCTGGCAAGAAGCGGTGTCGGGCACATCACGGTGAGAGACCCTGACATACTCCGCCCGGGAAATTCTGTCCGCCATCTCGCACCACCGCAGCTGGCCGGGCAGCGAAAGGCGTTCGCGATCAAGTACCTGCTGGAGCGGCGGCCCGGAAACATGACCGAGGTTGAAGTCGATCTGCGTCCGTTGCGCGCGCCACATGAAGTGCCAGAGTTGCTCGCCGAGTTCGATCTCGTCGTTGACGCGACCGCGGATGGCGCCGCATCAGCAATGCTGGCGGACGCAGCGCGAACGCTTGGCAGTCATATCATCAGTGCATCTTTGCAAGATGAGGGTCGAATCGTTCGCACCGATGTGATCCCTCCCATAGGCCGCGACCCGATTCCAGCGGCCGACCTCGAGAAGTCGAACGCTCTGGTCTTCGAAGCAGGTTGCGGTGATCCGGTCTCGATGACTCCGCCGTACGCCGTGAACGAGGCAGCGGGGGTCGCCTCCCGGCTTGCGGTTCGACTCCTGTTAGACCCATCATCCTCCGGTGCCGGCGCGGTTCATGTCTATGCGTAACGAGGGGATGGTCGTTCGCGCTTCACGAGCCTCGTTTGCGCTGGCCTCGCGTCATGCGCGTGAGTCCTTGCCGCACGAGACCGGTGGCATCCTGACAGGGTGGCGAGCAGGCCCAGAGGTCATAGTCGACTCCTTCCTCGAGGTCCGAGATCGAGATGCGACCCGAAGTGGGTACTGGCGGCGTGAGAGTCCGGCAACGCGGATACTGGCGGATTACCTGAAGGCTACAGACGATTCAGACCTCGGTTACGTCGGCGAATGGCACTCACATCCGCGACTGCTGCCTGCAAGCAAGACTGACATCGCCAGTCTGAAGGCGATCGCAATGCAGGTGCGCGCGCCCATTGCGCTCGTCGTTCTCATGGTGGACCAGATACAAGGTGTCGTGAGCGCGGACACAAGCATCGCGGCGCGAGGCCCCTTCTTCCGGACCGCCGTCTCCTCAGTCGCTCTCAACCTCCACTAGGAGTCGCCATGATGACAGAAATGCCGAGCGCAACCGGTGTGCGGATCGCTGGCGACCGGTACCAGTGGCTCGTGGCATGGCGCGCGTGTCTGCAACTTCTGCATGAACATGCCACTGGCCGCGCTGGGAACAGGCTCGTTGCGGTCGGGGTCGAAGCACGCGATGCCGGCAACGCAGATGACGTCGTGTTGTATCGGTCTTCGCCGCCCCACAGCTACATGCAGGTGAAGTACGCGGTTGACGCAAGCTCACCACTCAACCTTGACTACCTCGCGAGAGAGCCGATTCTCCGCAACCTCATAGCGACGCATCGCAGGCTCAAGGCCGAGGACGGCGTCGTGGAGATTTGGCTCGTGACCAACCGTCAGATCGATTCCGCGGATGTTCTTCTGAAAGATCGTGACAGCCGTGACCGCCGCCTCGTTCCCCGGGCGCTTCAAGGCGGTCCGGGATCGAAGCGCGGACTGGCCCGAGCGGAGTGGGCGCATGAAGCAGACGTCGACCTTGGTGAGCTTGGTGATTTTCTAAGCGATTTCTACATCGAATCGGGGTATGACGCGGAGCACCTGCGAACTGAAGTCAAACTTCTCATGACAGCGAATGGGCTCGAAAGTGATGACCGAGCGATCGAGCTGGGGCTCTCCTGGGTGCACGATCGCGTAGTCGCAGGCGAACGTATGTTTGATCTGCAGTCCATCAAACAAGCGGTCGATGACATGGGCATAATCAGGTCAGAACCGTGGGGCACTGTTTCCGTGGCCATCGTCGACTACGATCCGGCCGCCAGAGAGTCGTCTGTTTCGATCGATCGTGTCGGGAGGATGGAAGGAAGCACGCCGTGGTTACGCGTTCGACCGAACGCTCCATATACCTGGGGTGAGCTTGCGTCGGACATCAGAGGGACCTTTCGTCCGCTGAAGCCTGGTCGCGTTCTGGTGACCGGCTTCATGCGTCAGGCCGTGGGCTTCCTTGTTGGAACCGAGCTCCGAGGCGTGCGCGGGTTCACTGTGGCGACTAGGCAACACGCGCAGCTGTGGACATCAGAGGCTCCCACAGAGCCCTTCCCGCTTGAAATCGAAGAGGTGCCTGTGGGGAAGGGAGAGGATCTCGCAATCGTCCTCCAGATCTCCTATCCGGGTGCTGACGATGCGGCCGATTGGATTCGTGCATCAGATCTCCCTGTTGACTCGATCCTTGTCGTCAGCACACCAAGTATTGACGCGACGTCGATCGCCACACCGGGGATCGCAAACTCGGTCGCGACGCAGGTGCGCAATCAAGTGCGATCGAGACTCAAGGGCGTCAGGCGGTTGCACCTGTTCCTAATCGGGCCGCTTGGGCTTTCGATACTCCTTGGTCATCACTGGAGCCGTATGCGGCCGACCACCGTCTACGAGCACATCGACGGAGCGGAGTACGAAGCGGCGTTCGACATCGATGCCTAGGCAGATAGGCACGGTGCCGGCGCTGCTTCATTGCGTGGGCAGCCGCGACATGGTGCCCCGCGACACGGGGTCTGCGTCTGCCGGCGTCTCGCCGTAACGGTGGCGTGAGCGGCATGGACCCGCTCGTCAAGTTCGCTGGGGCAGTAGCGCTATCGGTCTGATGTCGGTCCGTGGCTCTACCTTCGTAGCATGTCCATCGGTGCCTTGCTGTCGGTGCGCTTGTCGGCGGCGTTCTGGCCTTCGTGGGCGGGTATGTCCAGCGACAACAGGTCGAGCGACGCACCAACCGCTCTCGCATCTACGCGACACTCCTCAGGGACGCGCCAACGGAGACCGAGGACTACGTGCGACGGCCCTTTCGTGAAGGACCGCTCGAATACATGAGCAGCGAGCGCCTCTCATCAAGCCTCAAAGAGACATACCGCCGAGCACTCATCGCCTCTCGCTTCGGACTTTCCCAGCCCGGGTGAACGAACGAATGAGGTTCGGGTTCTCAGGCCCGAAGGTCGCCGCACACTGCCTGAGACCGTCCTGCGCAAACTCGATGGCGCGCTCGATCGATGACTCCCGCTTCGGGTAGCTGAAGACCATCCGCGGATCAGCGATTCACTTTTTTGACACCTCTCGTGAGACAACGGCTTCTCACGGTGGCTGAGCTCTCCTGCGGAAATCCGCGTCTCGCGTGTCTCAACTCATGACAACTCCCGTGAGATCGAACAATCGAGCGCCTGTGTCCGATCTCACGAAAAGTGTCGGAATCTCAGATCGCGTGTCGTCGTGTCGCGTGAGGCCTGACTGGGGCGGTGGTCGTCAGAGGGGCGATGCGGTCAGTGCTCTGTGGCAAGCGCGTCGATGCCGTCGCGAAGGGCTGTCACCCGAAAGTCAGGGAATGCGGTGCGGAACTTCGCGTCGCTGAAGATGTTGTCCTGGTGGTAGCGGGGCAACAACTCACCCATCTCCCGGGCCGCGGGTGAGATGCGACCGGCGGCGCGAAGCGCCCAGCTGGGGAGGATGATGGCTTTTTTTGATGTTCCGAACGCCTGGTCGGCCGTGGCGATGATCTCGCGATATGTCGGGTGTGCGGCGTCCACCGGGAGATGCCAGGTCTGACCGTACGCATCGGGCGTCGAGCCGAGCGCGGCGAGCGCGCGGCTCGCGTCGGGCGTCCAGATGAGGGAACGTCGTGTGTCGGCCCGGACGGGGATAAGTGGGCGCTTACCCTGCTTCACTCTGTCGAACACGAGGGAATTCGTGAATCCCTGTGTGCGTTCGGGTCCATAGAACTCCGGGGCCCGGGCGATGAGCGTGGGCATCTCGCCGCGGTCGATCTCATCGAGCACCATCTGAGCCATGCGTGCGCGGACGACGCCTTTGCGCCCATCGGGGTCGAACGGGGTGTCCTCCGTTTGGACGCGGGCGTCCTGCGGGTACATGTATGTGTTGTCGAAGTAGACGAACTTCGCCCCCGCGGTCCGGGCGGCGTCGAGCGCGTTGCGCAGCATCGTCTCGAACTGCTTCTCCCACAGCTCTGTGTCAGCGGGCAGGCCTGCGGTGAAGTAGATCACGTCACTGCCGACCGTGGCGTCGGACGTCTGCGTGGCGTCCGTGAGATCGGCCGATGCCGTGGCGTCGTCGGCGTTCACGGCGTGGGGCTTGCGGCTCACGAGTCGCAGTTCGTCCGTGCCGTGGAGCGCGCGTGCCAGGCCGTTCGCGATCTGGCCACCCGCTCCGAGAATCGTCTGCATGATGTGTCCCCAATCGTGTGTCGACGTGTTATGTTAGCACCGTTCACATCGAGGAGTGCGGAATGACCACCTACCACCATGGCAATCTGCGTGAGGCACTCGTCGAGGCGGCCATCGAGAGCATCGAAGAGGGCGAAGAGCTCTCGATGCGCGCTGTGGCTCGTCGCGCCGGGGTGTCGACAGCGGCGCCGTACAGACACTTCGCCGACCGGACGGCCCTCGACTCCGCGGTCGCCGTTGAAGGGTTCCATGACATGGGCGCTGAGCTGCGCGCCGTCGTCGAAGAGGACGGGCCCGACGTCGTGGCAGACCTCGCCGTGGCGTACGTGTTCTTCGCGCTGCGCCGTCCCGCCGTATTCCGCCTCATGTTCGGGAATGAGTGCGACCCCGAGAACGCCGACCGTGTCCAGGCGTCGACCGCGCTGCACGACCTGCTCGCCGGCGTCGCCGCGCGGCTGTATCCGTCCTCCAATGCCGACGCGCTCTCCACGGCGCTGTGGAGCATGGCGCACGGCCTCGCCTTCCTGCACCTTGACGGGAAGTTCCGTCCTCACCCTGAATCCGACGTGGAGAACCGCGTTCGGACCACCTTCGCCGTCGTCACGGCGGCACTCTGAGATCCCTAGGGGGGAATCATGACGAAGCGCATCCTTCACGTCGTCACCAACGTTTCGCACTACGACGACCCGACCGAGCACCAGACAGGCCTCTGGCTCAGCGAACTTGCCCACGCCTGGGAGGTGTTCGCCGAACGAGGGTATGAGCAGAAGATCGTCAGCCCGCACGGTGGCGCCGTGCCGCTCGAACCCCGCTCGCTGAAGTTCCCGAACTATGACAAGGTCGCCCGCGCCTGGCACAACGATCCGGCGAAGATGGCGCTGCTCGAGAACACACTCAGCCCCGATGAGCTCGACGCGGCCGACTTCGACGCGATCTACTACACCGGCGGTCACGCCGTGATGTACGACTTCCCCGACAACGATGGCCTGCAACGCCTCACGCGCGAGATCTGGGAGCGTGGCGGCGTGGTGTCGTCCGTCTGCCACGGCTACTGCGGCCTGCTCAACGTGAAGCTCACTGACGGCTCGCTGCTCGTCGACGGACGCCGCCTCACCGGCTTCGCCTGGCAGGAAGAGGTGCTCGCCCGCGTCGACAAGCTCGTGCCGTACAACGCCGAGGAGATGATGAAGGAACGCGGCGCTCTGTACGAGAAGGCCAAGCTGCCGTTCGTGTCGTACGCCGTGATCGACGGCAATCTCGTCACCGGTCAGAACCCGGGCTCGGCGAAAGAGACGGCGGAGAAGGTCGTGCAGACGCTCGGGGCGTGAGGGACGGCGGCGCTCGGACTGTGCAGATCGTCCGAGCCTCATGAACGCCCACCAGTATCGATCGTCTACGGCAGCACTCCCGGGCCGCCGGTCGACCACACGACACGCTGGCCGCGCGCCTACCGAAACCCTGCCGAAAACCCGCTGCACCGAAACTGAGCGACCGACGTATTAGGCAGGTTGAGGGTGAGGCGTGATCTTTCCGACGCGCTTCGTGAGACAACAGGCAGCCTCGGCGGCAGATCAGACGCCCGTCTTTCCAAGGGCGTTGCGTCTCACGGTCCGACATGTTTCGTGAGATCGGACAGCCTGCGAGTGAGCAATCGGAAGCTGACGTCCCAGATGTACTCGAGCGGTCCTTTCCGGAACCGGCGGGACCAGAGGTTCGCGAAGAGGACGACGATGCCGGCGATGCCGAGGAACATCACGAGGGTTCCCACGAGTGGGTCGAGCGTCGTCGACAGCGGCGAGTGACCGATCAGCTGCTGCGCGACTCTCCCGAGGATGTTCTGCAGCACGTAGCAGCTCAACGCCATCCGTCCGACGAGGGAGAGTTGCCGCCCGACGAACCCGATGGGGTGTCTCTGGTAGAACGCGGCCATCAGGGCGAGGATGCCGAAGGCGACGAAGGGAGCGGAGAGGAACCGGTCGAGCCCGAACTGGTCCTGCGCGAGGAAGAAGGTGAGCTCCAGCGGAAGACCGATGCCGAGTCCGATGATCATGACCCACCTGCGCAGGCGTGCCCCTCGCGGTTCGAACAGCCCGTGGCGATACAGGATCGCGCCCAGCGTGAAGAGCACGAGCCCGAGCGAAAGGATGGACCCGGTGTCCGTGCCGATGGTGAGGTCGGAGAACACGGTCAGTGAGTTCGCCTGCACCGTCGCCCAGTACCCCGATTGGCCGCTCGAATCGCCCGCGTCTCCCGGGAACACGAGCCCCGGGAGCATGAAGGTGCCATCGGCGGTGAACAGCGGCATGAGCATGAGGGTGATGTGCGCGGTCAGTGCGACCCCGATGAAGATCCACTGGCGCTTCTCGGGCAGCAGGAGCACGAAGGCGACCACGAAACCGAGGATCGCATAGGCCCGGAGCACGTCGAACTGCACCACGAAGATGTAGTTCAGCACTCCGTCGAGGAGCAGGAGCCCGAGGGACTTGCCGTTCGAGGCGGCCGACAGCAGGTCATCCCACCAGATGTCGATGACCCGTTCGCCGAAGAACGCGCGGAACAGCCAGATGTTGCTCGTGAGGGTGCCGATGATGGCCACGCCGCGGATGACGTCGAGCGACGCGATACGGGCGGGATATCGGCTGTGGGTGGAGAGCGGTCAGTCGCCCCGGACCAGGCGTGGGACGAGCGCCACCATCACGACCATGACGATCAGTTCCACCATCGTCTGCGTCACGACGATGAGCGGGGCGATCGCGAAAGCATTCGGAAGAGCCAGTGCCAACGGCAGCACCACGAGCGAGTTGCGGGTGACGGCGCTGAACACCACGGCACGCCGCCCCGGCGCATCGAGTCGTGCGACGCGTGCCGCCAGGGCTCCGAGCGGCCCGACGATCACGGCGAATCCCAGAAAGAGCGGAACCGTCACGAGCACGCCGGCCCATGCCTCGCCGAGGTCCGCCACCTGCGAGGCGACGACGGTGGACAGGGTCAGCATCATGAGCGGCACCATTCCCCCTGCCGATCCCTGCTCGACGGCCCGAGCGAACGCGTGTCTCCTCGCCGTCAGCTGCGTCAGCGCGGCCAGCCCGAGCGGCAGCACGATCAGGAGGAGGAACGTGTCGACGAAAGGGCGGGCATCGAACGAACGCAGAACGCTCGGCCCCATGATGAGGGAGACGTAGACGGGGAGCAGGAGGATCTGCACCAGCATGAGCAGTGGAGTCGCCGCCAGCAGCCGGGCGCGGTCGCCACCGGCGAGGCCGGTGAACACGATCACGTAGTCCACGCAGGGAGTGAGCAGCACGAGCAGTACACCGAGGAGCACGGCTTCGTCGGTGGCGACGAACCTGGTCAGGCCGAACACCACGAGCGGCACGACGGCGAAGTTCACGATCAGCAGCGTGACGAGGAAGCGCCAGTCGGTGAAGGCCCGCCCGACGCGAGAGAAAGGCACGCTCAGGAACGTCGCGTAGAGCAGCAGGCCCAGGGCAGGGGTCATCGCAGACTCCCACCACGGAGCACTCGCAGGTGCCCATAGACCGATCGCGGCGCCGACGACGATGGACGTCAGGTACAACATCACCTGGTGCCGCTCGCCCCATGCCGTCAGCTCGCGCATCACCACCTCCAAGACCCTGTTTTTTCACGGCGATTACGCGGGATGCGATACATTGCAGTGTAGGTAGAACTTCAGGCTCTACTACATTTGCGTGCTCGAGCGGAGGACAAGGCAGTGGCACTCTCAGGCGGACCCCTCGAGCGCAGGTCGATGAGCGATGAGGCCTACAACCGGCTGCAGGACGCGATCATCAGCGGTGAGCTGCGCCCGGGAGAGCGGCTGCGTGACTATGAGCTCGCCGAGCGCCTCGGAACCTCGAAGACTCCGATCCGGCACGCTCTCGACCGACTGGCAGACCACGGCCTCGTCGAGATGCAGCGCAACCGCTACACCCGGGTCGCGCCGATCGACCTCGATCAGGTCCGCAACGCGGTCGACCTCTTCGGAGACATCTGGATCGGATCGGTGCGCCACGTGATGCCGCTCATCCAGGATGACGATCTCGCGTACCTCGCCGAGCTCGCGGATGAGATGTCCGCTGCGATCAAGTCGCGCGACGTCGCCGGCTTCGGTGTCGCGCTGCGAGGCACGGCGACGGGCTTCGCGCGCATCGAGGGCAACGCCTCGCGGGCGGTCATCATCGAACGCCTCGGGCCGCAGATCCGCCGGTTCGGTCAGCACGCGAGGGATGCCTTCGACTGGGAGGGCGTCGGTGGATTCGTCGACTCCCTGCGCAGCGCGATCCTCGAGCGTGATGCCGTGGGGACCCGGGCCGTGCTCGTGACGTTCTTCGATGAAGTGCTCCCCGCGATCATCGATCGCGCCGAGGAGCAGGAGCTCACCCGGCCTGAGATCAGGGACTAGCAGCTCCCGCATCGATCGCCGACGCTCCTTCCTCGCTCGGAGCGGGACGTTCCCGGCAGATCCACAGGAAGCGCAAAGGGTGTTCTCCTAATCTGGGGGAACCCAAGGGGAGTACTCCGACACGGTGGGGTCGTCATTACGGATGCATGTCGCATCCCGGGCCACCGGTTCCATGTTCCATGGAATGGAGAAGACTTTGGCGGTACTGTCGTACCCCGAGTCTGGAGCCCGAATTTGGACGTCACCCCCCTGATCTGGATCATCACGATCGCCGTCACGATCGCGTTCTTCGTCTACGAGTTCTTCGCGCACGTGCGCACGCCGCACGAGCCGACGATCGGTGAATCGGCCCGCTGGTCGATCTTCTACATCAGCCTCGCGCTGCTGTTCGGTGTCGGTATCGGCGTCGTCTCCGGCTGGACGTATGGCGGCGAGTACTTCGCCGGCTACCTCACGGAGAAGGCGCTGTCGATCGACAACCTCTTCGTCTTCCTCATCGTGATGACCGGCTTCGCCGTGCCGAAGAAGTACCAGCAGAAGGTGCTGATGATCGGCATCGTGATCGCGCTGATCCTGCGCGGAATCTTCATCGCCATCGGCGCGACGCTCATCGAGAACTACTCCTGGATCTTCTACCTGTTCGGTGCTCTGCTGCTCGTGCTCGCCTACCGTCAGGCGTTCAGCGACCACGAGAGCAACCCGGCCAACGGGCGGTTCATGACCTTCGTGCGTCGTCACCTGCCGGTGAGCGAGGACTACAACGGCGACCGCCTCACCGTCGTGAAGAACGGCAAGCGCTTCGTCACTCCGATGCTGCTGACGATCATCGCGATCGGTTTCATCGACCTCGTGTTCGCGGTCGACTCGATCCCCGCGATCTACGGCCTCACCGACCAGGCGTACATCGTCTTCACGGCGAACGCCTTCGCGCTCATGGGTCTGCGTCAGCTGTACTTCCTGATCGGCGGGCTGCTCGAGCGGCTCGTCTACCTTGCTCAGGGCCTCGCCGTCATCCTCGCGTTCATCGGCGTCAAGCTGGTCCTGCACGCGCTGCACGTCAACGAGCTTCCGTTCATCAACGGCGGCCAGGGCGTCGAGTGGGCCCCCGAGATCCCGATCTGGTTCTCGCTGCTCTTCATCGGCGCGACGATCGCCGTGGCCACCGTGGCCAGCCTGATCAAGACCCGTCGCGTCCCGGCCTCGGGCCACGAGGTCTCGTCCACCGAATCCACCACCCACACCAACAACACCACCGACAACAAGGAGCATTCTTGAGCGCGCAGCGCTGTTCTGACTCTTCGGACTCTGACAGTACGAGCGCCCGGTTCGTCCCGGGCGCTCACCCCACCACAGACGAGGCGGCCCGCTGATGGGCGACCTGCTCTGGAACATCGCCCTCGTCCTCGCGTTCGTGCTGATCGGCGGTGTCTTCGCTGCGACGGAGATGGCGCTGGTCACGCTGCGTGAGAGTCAGATCAACGCCATCGGGCAGCGCGGTCGTCGTGGAGCGAAGGTCGCCTCCCTCGCTCGCAATCCCAACACCTTCCTGTCCGCGGTGCAGATCGGTGTGACCGTCGCGGGCTTCGCCTCGGCGGCATACGGTGCGACGTCGATCGCGCCGTCCCTGGCACCGGTTCTCGAGTCGTGGGGGCTGACGCCCGCCCTCTCGCTGACCGTCGCGACGCTCGTGCTCACCCTCGTGATCGCGTACCTGTCGCTGGTGCTCGGCGAGCTCGTGCCGAAGCGTCTCGCGATCCAGCGCAACGCGCAGTTCGCCTACGCGGTCGCGCCAGCCCTCAACGGGTTCGCGACGATCATGCGTCCGGTGATCTGGCTGCTCTCGGTCTCGACCAACGCCCTCGTCCGGCTGCTCGGAGGGGATCCGCACAAGACCAGCGACGAGATGACCGACGAGGAGGTGCGCGACATCGTGGCCAGCCACCAGGGGCTCCCGGATGACGAACGACGCATCCTCGACGACGTGCTGTCCCTGCGCGGACGCCAGGTCAGCGAGGTCATGCGGCCGCGCCCCGAGGTCGTCGCCCTCGACGAGGCCGCGCGGGTCGGAGAGGTGATCGCGCAGGTGCGCGACCTGCCGTTCTCGCGCTACCCCGTGTCGGAGACCTCGATCGACGACATCACCGGGTTCGTGCACGTGCGCGACCTGTTCGAGGCTGCCGCCGACGATCCGACCCGTCCGCTGAGCGCGCTCATGCGCGACATCCCCTACATCCCCTCGACCGCGCGCGTGCTGCCGACCTTGACCCGCATGAGGGCCGAGGGGCATCACATCGCGGTGGTCGTCGACGAGTACGGCGGGACGGACGGTCTCGTCACCCTCGAAGACCTCGTCGAGGAGGTGGTCGGCGAGATCTTCGACGAGTACGACGCGGAGGTGTTCATCTCGGCGGACGACGGCATCGACGGGCGACTCAACCTGCAGGACTTCGAAGAGGCGACCGGGTTGGCGATGCCGCGCGGATCGTCCGACACCATCGCCGGCTTCGTGACCGAGCAGCTGGGACGCCTCGCCGTGGTCGGAGACACCGTGGAGGTTCCCGGTGCGACGATCCAGGTCGCCGAGATGGACCGCCGACGCATCGCGCGCGTGCGGGTCATGACCGATCCCATCGCGGAGTCGGACGCCTGATCCCGCGCCTCCGTCGTCAGGTGCGCGGTGTCAGGGTTCCCAGCTCGTGGAGTCCCTCCGAGAGGACATCGACCAGCAGGCGGGCGTAGCGCCCGTCGGGGGCGAGG
>NZ_QOAY01000285.1:20445-21221 GCF_003314775.1 Microbacterium sp. H6
GGGTCGAAAACCGTCACGGAGGCGCCGACGGCGCGCGGCGCGAGCTCCCGCAGCAGTGCGGTGAGCTCCGCCGCGCCGATCCCTCCCGGGTCGGGACTGTCGACCGCGGGCATGACGGAGGGGTCGAGCACATCCACGTCGAGCTGCAGCCAGTAGGCCGGCCCTGCCACTGCGGCACACTCCGCGCCGACCCGCTGTGCTCCGCGGGATAGGACCTCCGCTGCCGGAGCAACCGTCCCCAGGACGGCGCGTGCCTCCTGCTGCTGCTCGTCGTCGTCGCGGTGGCCGATGTGCGCGGTGCGGGCGGCAGGGAAGTAAGGGCCGCTGCCGTCGATGTCGGCGATGGCCGGCCAGTGCAGTCCCACCGCCGCGGCGAGGTCTTCCCCGGCCACGCTCGCGCTGTCGGGGTCGTTGCCGGGGTGGCGGAAGTCGGTGTGGCCGTCGATGTGCACGAGTCCGATCCCGCCGCGATGGGCGGAGGCGATGCCTGCACCCAGGAGGATCGAGCAGTCGCCGCCGATCACCAGCGGCGCCTCATCCCTGTCGAACGCCTGACCGATGCGGGCGGCGAGGCGTCGCGCGTGATCGACCATCGCGACCTCGTTCCGCACGTGGCCGGGGGGCCTCGTCGCGGCATCGTCGACATAGCGTCCGGGGAGGACGACGCCCGAGTCGGTGGCGCCGAACGCGGCGAATCGGCTGAACAGCCCGGCCTCGCGCAGCGCTTCCGGGGCCTTCGCCGCACCCGGAACCGCGCCGGGCTGTGGCGGGCGGAG
>NZ_QOAY01000063.1:0-238 GCF_003314775.1 Microbacterium sp. H6
CGAGGTTCGCCGTCGGGTCGTAGCCGGATCCCTTCACCACGACCCTGTCGCCCGCCTTGAGAGCGGCGCCTGCGGCCGGCGTGGTGCCGTCGGCGAGGAAGACCTCTATCGCCGCAGACTTCGGCGAGGTGCCCGGATCGGTACCCGGATCGGTGCCGGGGTCCGTACCGGGGTCGGTGCCAGGATCGGCGCCGGGGTCGGTGCCAGGATCGGTGCCGGGGTCGGTGCCAGGATCGGT
>NZ_QOAY01000063.1:322-2011 GCF_003314775.1 Microbacterium sp. H6
TCGGTGCCAGGATCGGTGCCAGGGTCGGTACCGGGATCGGTCGGCACGGGACCGAACACGGCGTCCCACTGTCCGGACGAGATGACGACATCGCCGCGACCGTAGATGGTGGCGTCGCTGGGGTTCGAGTGCTTCTGCCACACGAGCACCTCGTAGGACTTCGTCCGATCCAGCGATCCGGCCGGTGCATCGAGCGTGAACGAGCTCGCGCCGGCGGCGACGGTCGGCATCACGAACGCGGCATACCCGCCCCCGCCGCTGAGTCCCGACTCCGTGCCCTTCATGATCAGCGCGGCGTACGTGCCTTCGACCTCGGGCAGGCCGGCGGCCTGCACTTGCACGCTCACGCCGGAGGTGGTTGCCGACGCGACCGTCGCGGTGACCGCAGCGCCGGCGGCATGCGCTGGCGGGACGATCACCGCGCCGGCGGCGACGAGGAGAAGGGAGACGAAAGCGGCGAGCAGCACGCGTATGCGGGTGCTCACCGAGGGTGCGGGGGCTGTGGTGTTCACGGTTCTCCACGGCTCCGGGCGCACCGAGAAGCAGGCGCGCCGGCGGTGCCGCAATGCAGTCGGGCGAGGAAGGAGTTTTGGTTAGGCTTAGCTAAGCAAGCCGCCGGTCCCGAGCGTAGAGGTGCGGATCATCGCGCGTCAAGTTTTAGGATAGCCTTGCCTAATGCGTCGAGTTCCCGCCCTCCTCTTCGTCGCCGTTCTCGCCCTCGGGCTCACCGCCTGCGCAGAACCGGAGGCCACCGCGGCACCGGCCTCCGTCGCCGATGACGACTGCCCGCAGGCATCCGTCCCGCTCGCCTCGCTTGACCTCATCGACGACGTGCGCACGCACGAAGGCCCCTCGACCGCCTGCCTGTCGAGTCACGCGATCGAGCCCGTCGACGACGACAGCGCTCCGAAGCTGCCTGTGACCGTGACCGACAGCGAGGGCCACGAGGTCGAGATCAGCGACGTCGACCGCATCCTCCCGATCGACATCTCGGGCACGATCGCATCGACCGTGTTCGCGCTCGGCCTCGGCGATCAGGTCGTCGGTCGCGACGCCTCCACCGTCTTCGCCGGTACCGAAGACCTTCCCGTCGTGACGAAGACCGGTCACACGCTCAATGCCGAGGCGATCCTCGAGCTGGCCCCGACCGTGGTCCTCACCGACACCACGATCGGCCCGAAGGAGGTGCGTCAGCAGTTGCGCGACGCGGGAATCGCGGTCGTCGTGATCTCCAGCGACCGGCGACTCGACACCACCGACGAGCTGGTGACCGAGATCGCCGCCGCTCTCGGTGTGCCGAGCCGCGGTGAAGCACTCATCCAGCGGCTGGATGCATCGGTCGACGAGACGCTCGCGGAGATCGCCGAGGTCGTTCCCGCCGACGAAGCCGAACGCGCACGGATGCTGTTCCTGTACGTGCGCGGCAGCGCGAACGTCTACTACATCTTCGGCGAGGACTCCGGAGCCGATTCGCTGATCGACGCCGTCGGCGGTGTCGACGTGGCGGCCGAGATCGGCTGGGAGGGTATGAAGCCGATGACCGCGGAAGCCCTGGTCGCCGCACAGCCCGACGTCCTCGTGATGATGACCGACGGCCTGGAGTCGGTCGGCGGCATCGACGGACTGATCGAGCGGATCCCCGCCGTGGCAGAGACCCCCGCCGGAGCGAATCGCCGCGTGATCGACATG
>NZ_QOAY01000063.1:2029-6269 GCF_003314775.1 Microbacterium sp. H6
GGACAGCGAGATCCTCAGCTTCGGTCCACGTACCGCCGACGTGATCGGGGCCCTGGCTCGCGCCCTCTACGCCCCCGAGCCCGCGACGTGACCGGCGAGGTCGTCGCCCCGACCCCTTCGAGACACCGGGGTCTGCGCTTCGCGCTGGTGGCGGTCGGCCTGACCGTCGCGCTCGCCGTCACCTGCATCGTGTCGATCACGAGCGGACAGTATGACCTCTCCCCCGCATCGCTGATCGGAGTGCTGCTGCGCGGTGTCGGCATCGACACCGCGTGGGCGCCGACGGCTTCCACCGACTACGGCGTGATCTTCAATCTGCGGATGCCGCGCATCGTGCTCGGGCTGCTCGTCGGCGCCGCCCTCGCCGTCTCGGGTGTGCTCATGCAGGCGATCTTCGGCAACCCCCTCGCGGACGCCGGTGTCGTGGGGGTCTCCTCGGGCGCAGCGCTCGGCGCGGCAGCGAGCATCACCTTCGGACTCGCGAGGTTCGGCATGTGGACCACGCCGGCGTTCGCGTTCCTCGGGGGGCTGGTCGCAGTGTTCTCGGTGTACTTCATCAGTCGGTCCGGTGGTCGCACCGAGGTCGTGACCCTGCTGCTGACGGGCATCGCGATCAACGCGATCGCGGGCGCCGGCATGGCGTTCTTCACGTTCCTCGGCACCACGTCGACGCGCGAGCAGATCGTGTTCTGGCAGCTGGGATCGCTGAACGGCGCGTTGTGGTCGAACATCCAGCTCGTCGCACCCCTCGTGCTGATCGGCGTCGTCATCGCGCTGATCGTGGCACCGAGCCTCGACCTCTTCGCCCTCGGCGAGCGCACCGCCAGGCACCTCGGCGTCAATGTCGAGCTGCTGCGGATCGTCGTCATCGTGACCGTCGCGCTGCTGGTGTGCGCGGCGGTCGCGTTCGCGGGGATCATCGGCTTCGCCGGGCTCGTGGTCCCGCACCTGATGCGCATGCTGATCGGGCCGGCCCACCTGCCGCTCGTGATCGCCTCGGCTCTCGGTGGCGCACTGCTCATCGCCGTCGCCGACCTCGTCGCGCGTACGGCCGTACCGCTCGCCGATCTGCCCATCGGCATGATCACCTCGCTCGTGGGCGGGCCCTTCTTCCTGTGGCTGCTCGTGCGCACCCGCCGTCGCTCGGGAGGATGGGCATGAACGTGCGGCTGCGCGGATCGGGGCTCACGGTTCGCGTGGGCGAAGGACGGACGATCCTCGACGACGCCTCCATCGAGATCCACCGCGGAGAGATCCACGCCCTGGTCGGGCCGAACGGGGCCGGCAAGTCCACCCTGTTCGGAGTGCTCGCCGGAGACGTGCCGGCTCACGCAGGGACGGTCGAGCTCGACGGGCGGTCGATCGACCGGATCAAGCCGCGCACGCTCGCCCAGCAACGCGCTGTCCTTCTGCAGGAGAACACCGTCACGTTTCCCTTCAGCGCCGAACAGGTCGTGCGCATGGGGCGTACTCCGTGGGCACGCACACCCGCGGCCGACGAGGACGACGAGTTGGTGTCCGCAGCGATGACACAGACCGAGGTGACGGCGCTCGGATCGCGAGCCGTGCCCTCACTGTCCGGCGGCGAGCGCGCAAGGGTCGCCCTCGCCCGCGTGATCGCCCAGGCCACCGGCGTCCTGCTGCTCGACGAACCGACCGCTGCTCTCGACCTCAAGCACCACGAAGACGTCATGCGGTTGATCCGGGGACTCGCTGACACGGGGATCGCGGTGGCGATCGTGCTGCACGACCTCAACGCCGCACTCGCGCACGCCGACCGCGTCACCTTGCTCACGGGCGGCCGTGTCGCGGCGACAGGCACAGCGAGCGAGGTGCTCACTGCCGAGCGGATCGAGCAGGTGTACGGCCAGGCGGTCGACGTGTTCCCCCACCCCACGACCGGTGTGCCGCTCGTGGTCGCTCGGCGCTGAACCCTGCGGGGCTAGGACTCTTCGCGAAGCGAGCGGATCATGCTTCGGAGGATCTCCCGTGCTCCCGTCTGCTCCTCCTGCGTCATACCGGACAGCATCCGGACCTCGACGGAGCGGACGGCCGCGGTCGCCGTCGCGAGACTTTCACGGCCGCGCTCGGTGAGGCGGGCGGGGAGGGTCTTTCCGACAGGCGCTTCCGACGGCCTGGTGACGAACCCCTCGCGTTCGAGCGCCTGGAGCAGGACGTTCATCGACTGCCTCGTCACGAATGCGCCCCGTGCGAGATCGGAGTTCGACAGGCCGGGCCGCTGGGAGAGCAGTTCGAGACAGGAGTAGTGGGTGATGGTCATGCCGAGCGGACGCAGCACCTCTTCCATCGCGGTGCGGAGAGCGCTCGATGCCTCCTTCAGCAGGTAGCCCAACGACGTGTCGAGGTCGATGCCTGCGCGGTCTTGACTCATGTCAGTATTCTGACATACACTCGCCTATGTCAGAAAACTGACACGAAGAGAAGGATTCTCCCATGCCCGTCACCGGCCCCGACTTCATCTCCCTGCAGGCGCGCGACCTCGCCGCCTCCCAGGCGTTCTACGAGCGCTACCTCGGCCTCGTCCGCTCTCCCGCAGGCCCTCCCCACGCCGTGGTGTTCGACACAGCCCCGATCGCATTCGCGCTGCGTGACATCGCACCGGGCACCGACCTGACCGGCGTAGCCCAGCCCGGCATCGGCGCCGCCATCTGGCTGCACGCCACCGATGTCCAGGCCATCCACGATGCACTCCTCGCCGACGGACACACCATCGTCGCGGAGCCGATCGACGGCCCGTTCGGCCGGACCTTCACGTTCGCCGATCCCGACGGCTACCGGATCACCCTCCACGACCGCGCCTGACGCCCCTCCGCGTGCCTGCCGCTACGCTGGAGGATCGCCCACCGGAGGATCGATACGCCATGCCGTCTGCATCCGAACTGCTCGACATCGCCCTCTCCGCCGCCGCTGCCGGCGCCGCAGTCCTCGCCGAGGCGGCAGACGAGCGTGATGCATCGCCCGACGCACTCGGCCTTCGCACGAAGGGCGCGTCCGGCGACGTGGTGACCGAGATCGACCTGCGTGCCGAACGCGCGATTCGCGCTGTGATCGCCGAACACCGCCCCGACGACGAGGTGTCGGGTGAGGAGTACGCGACCACCGGTGCGGGCTCCGCGCTGCGCTGGTCGATCGACCCGCTCGACGGCACCTCGAACTTCGTGCGCGGACTGCCGCACTACGGATCGTCCGTCGCGGTGCAGGACGTGAGCTCCGGCACCTGGCTCGCCGGCGTGGTGCATGCCCCCGAGCTCGAGCACGTCTACTCCGCCGGAGCAGGACTGGGGGCGTACCGCGAGTCCCGCGGCGTGCGGCGAAGGCTTCACGGGCCGGCAGCAGACGCGACCCCTGTGCTGCTCGCAGTCGGCTTCTCGTACGACGCCGAGCAACGGGCGCGGCAGCTCACCGACCTGCCGGCGAGGATGTCGGCGTTCACGGATCTCCGCAGCATGGGCTCGGCAGCGCTCGGGCTGTGCCTCGTGGCAGAGGGCAGCGTCGACGCGTTCATCGAGACCGACCTGTACGAGTTCGACTGGGCGGCGGGCGCGCTGATCGCCGAAGAGGCCGGGCTCATCGTGAAGCGTCCGGCGACGATGCGCGGCGGCATCGTCGCTCACCCGCCGCATCTGCCGGTCGACTAGAGGATCTGGCAAAGCCCGGAGGGATCTGCCCGGCACCATACAATCGCGGTGAAGGCGAAGCGCCAGGCCGGGATATCGGCAACGACGGCGAAGGGGCGCGAGGGAGGGCCAGGATGTTCGGTTCGAAGAAGAGGAAGCAGAAGCTCGACGACCTGATGGCGCAGCTCAGGCCCGACCTCAGTCGGGAGTCACTGGGCGTCGGCCCCGAGTTCCCCGGAGTCACCCCCAACCCGCTCCTGAGCGGTGAAGCACGCACTCGCAATGCAGAACTGCGTACGGGAGAGCTTGCGCTCGGCGTTCTCGTCGACTGGCGAGAGGTCAACAGCAACCCCCGTGTGGTCCTGATGCTCGACGTGGAGACCGCCGACGGGATCTCGTTCCGCGGTATCGCCGACGAAGACCTCACCATCACCGACCTCACCCGGCTCGCGCCAGGACAGACGATGCCCGTGCGCTACCGGCCGGCGGTCCTGGACCATTACGTCGCCCTCGCCGAGGATGCGGACCCTGCCGAGGTGCAGCTGCTCACCGACGAGATCGCGAGCCGCAGGCGGGGCTGATTCGAAGCATGCTCTAGGCCT
>NZ_QOAY01000063.1:6352-9917 GCF_003314775.1 Microbacterium sp. H6
GAACCGGGGTCTGCATGACCGACCGAGCGCTCCTGCTGCCATCCGGCGCGACCGCGTCGCGACTGCCATCCGGTGCTCTCGCTGACCGCGGCGAGCGCCGCCCTCGAAGCCCCGGCCGCATCCGCCCCGGCATCCAGCGCCTCAGCGATCGGGAGGAGCACGTCGATGACGGTCTTGTCACCGCGCACGGCACCGCCCTGAGCGCCGATCCTCGCCGCAACGGTGCGCACGACGTCGATGAGACCCGCACGGTCGAGGTGCGCACCCACGGGCGTCTGCTCCGCCGCGGCGAGCAGGCCGCTTCCGATCAGTGCCGCGAAGGTGGAGGGATTCGCCGCTGCGAACGCATCGCCCGAGGCACGAAGGACGCTGCGGGCATCGAGGTCGTCCGGGAGCTGCTGCAGAGCATCGGCGACCGCAGCACTGCCGACCGCTACCGTGACGCCGAGGTCGCCGTCTCCGAGCGCGGCATCCAGGGCACGCAGTTCCTCGCGGTGCCGCTGCATCCGCGGCAGCACGGTCAGGAGCAGGTCGCGCGCCTCGCTGGCAGATCCGGCCACGGTCACGTCGACGGCGGCCGTGTCGTCATCCAGTGCGGTCTCGGCCGTGCGGACATCCCCCACCGGGGCCGCTCCCTGTCGGAAGAAGGGCGACCCTGCAGGGTCGTGCAGCAGCTCTTCCAGCTCGTCGTCGAGCTGCATGATCGACAGCGAGGCTCCGGCCATCTCCAGGCTCGTGACGTACTCGCCGATCAGCCGGTAGCCGATGGTCACTCCGGCGTCCGTGAGCGCGTGGTGCACCCGGCGATAGATCACGTACAGCTCTTCGAGCGGTGTCGATCCCAGACCGTTCACGAGCACGGCGACGCGCCGTCCCTCACTCAGGTCGAGTTCGGTACCGATCTCGACCAGGAACCGATCCGTGATGGCATCGGCCGTCTCGAGAGGGCCGCGGTGGCTGCCGTGTTCTCCGTGGATGCCGACGCCGATCTCCATCTCGCCCTCATCCAGCGTGAAGGTCTCCTCCCCCGCGGCCGGGAGAACGGTCGGCGAGAGGCCGACGCCCATCGTGCGAGTCGAATCGGCGGCCTTGCGGGTCACGCGCTCGACCTCGGCGAGAGAGGCACCGCGATCGGCCATCGCTCCGGCGACCTTGTAGACGAGGACGAGCCCGGCCACCCCGCGGCGCGACTCCGCCCGCTCGCTCGGTGCGGACTGGATGTCGTCCGCCCCGAGCACCGTGCGCACCTCGATGCCCTCGGCGCGGCAGCGCTCGGCCGCGATGTCGAAGTTCAGCACATCGCCGCCGTAGTTGCCGTAGAGATAGAGGAGTCCGGCGTTCGAGTGCACGGCCACCGAGGCCGCGTGGATCTGAGCGGAGCTCGGCGAGGAGAAGACGTTGCCCACGGCGACCGCCGAGCACAGCCCGCGGCCGACGTATCCGAGGAAGAACGGCAGGTGTCCCGAGCCGCCACCCGTGACGATGCCGACGCGCCCCGGTGCCGGAGCATCCGTCCGCGCCAGCGCGCGCCGGTCAGCGGTGACCGCCCGCAGCTCGTCGGGGTGGGCGAGAAGGATGCCCTCCAGCGTCTCGTCGACGAACGACTGGGGGTCATTGATGATCTTGCGCATGTCAGCTCTCCTGCCCGGCGAGGATCGGGTCGTACGTCGTGCGGTCGATGAGCACCCGGCCATCCGCCTCGAGCCGCCCCGAGGCGCGGAGGTCCTTCACGATGTCCCAGTGGATCGCCGACTCGTTCGTGCCCCCGCACTGCGGGTACGAGCGACCGAGCGCGATGTGCACGGTGCCGAGGATCTTCTCGTCGATCAGCAGGTCGCCGGTCATGGTCTGCACATCGGGGTTCGTGCCGATGCCGAGCTCGCCCACGCGGCGAGCGCCGTCGGCTTCGAGGATGCGCTCCACGAGGTCGAGGCCACGGGTGGCCGACACCTTCTCCACTCGCCCCTCGACGAACTCGAGCCGGAGGTCGGTGATGGTCGCCCCGCCGAACCAGAACGAGCCGGGGAACGTGATGTGCCCGTCGACGCCGTCTTCCACCGGAGCGGTCGCGACCTCACCGTCGGGCAGGTTCGCCTCCCCTGCGAACGGCACCCAGGTGCGACCGGCGCAGTTCAGGCGCAGGTCGGTGTCGTCATCGAGGATGCGCACCAGCGCGGTGGCGTTCAATTCGGTGCACAGCCGATCGAGGTGGGTGCGGTGCGCGGTCCAGTCGGCGAGGGTGCCGGCGAAGAACTCCTGCTCCAGCTGTTCCCTCGGGACTCCGATCAGCGTCGCCCATTCGGGCGTGGGGATGCGTACGAGCGTCCACTTCGTTCCCTGCCACCGCGCGGTCGACACGAGGCCCTTGCCCTCCCGCTGCAGGCTGAGCCTGGCGCCGTCGATCTCATCCGCGGGCGGTTCCATGCCACGGAACGAGACGTGCACGTCTGCCCACTCCATCGATGCCAGCTCGAGAGGTGCCGCCTCGCGCAGCAGCGATTCGCTCGCGTGCTCCAGCGCGAAGCGGTCGTACTTCTCCTCGACGAGCAGCACCTGGGGCATCCCGCCACGGCGGTACACCTCTTCGACGAAGGCGTCGACCGCGTCGAGCACGGAAGCCGTGGTCGCGAACACCGAGACCCTCGTCCCCTGCCCGACCTCGTTCACGTCGGCCAGATGCACGGCCAGTTCCTGCCACCTGCTCATCAGTCCACCTCTCTCAGCGCGCGCAGCGCGCGGTACGTCTTCGGGAATCGTTCGTAGGCCGTCTGCAGCTGCGGATTGGCGTCCTCGTCGGGCACGACCTCGCCCGAGAAGGCGACCCAGCTCGCGGCCTGCTCCTCGGTCACGATGCCGAGCCCAATCGCTGCGAGCATCGCATCGCCGTACGCGGCTCCGAGGGTTGCGGCCGTGCGCTGGTGAAGGCCCGTCAAGTCGCCGACCGTCTGCATCAGCACCTCGTTGTGCGTTCCGCCGCCGATCGCGACTACGCGCGGCGCTGCGGCACCGCCATCCAGCAACGCGGAGACGGCGAGCGCGATCGACTGCCCGACGCCCTCGACCACCGCGCGTGCGAGGTCGGCACGGCCCGTCGACAGCGTGAGGCCGCTGAAGGATGCTCGCGCATCGGCATCGTGCAGCGGTGTGCGCTCCCCGCTGAAGTGCGGCAGGTGCAGCACGCCGTTCGCACCCCGAGGTGCCGCGCGCACCAGCTCCATCAAGCGCCCGAACATCGCGGTGTCGCCGTCGCCGTGGTCGAGCCCGAGCAGGTCGGCGATCCATCGCGTCGCCGTGCCGGCCGTCGAGGTTCCGGCCGCGAGCACGTAGCGTCCCGGCAGGGCGAAAGGCGCAGCCCACAGCCGCGGATCCGCGTGCGGCTCGTCGGTCACGCGGATGAAGTAGCCGCTCGATCCGTACATGAGCATCAGGTCGTCGGCCGCCATGACCGAGGCGCCGACCGCTTCTGCGACGGCATCCGTCGTGCCGACCAGCACCGGAGTTCCCTCGGGGATGCCGGTCGCCGCGGCAGCCGCGGCGGTGACGGTACCGGCGACGTCGGTCGACC
>NZ_QOAY01000063.1:9993-17403 GCF_003314775.1 Microbacterium sp. H6
TCGAGGTTCCACTCGAGCCTGGCGAGGTCGTAGCAGGGATGGAAGTAGCCGGCCGTCGCATGGTCGATCACGACCTGACCGGTCAGGCGCGCGACGAGGTAGCTCTGACTCGTGAGGTACCACCGGGTTCGGGCGGCGACCTCGGGCTCGTTGCGCTCGATCCACAGGATCTTCGGCCCCGAGGACTGGCTCGTGAGGGCGTTGCCCGCCCGCCGGATGATCTCCTCGCGCCCGAGACGCGTCTCGAGCAGATCGATCTCCTCGGTCGCCCTGGTGTCGACGCCGTAGAGGATCGCAGGGCGCAGTGGACGCAGCTCGGCGTCGACCGGGAGCACGCACGGACCGATCGCACTGCACGCGACCGCGACGATCTCGGCATCCGGAACCGCCTGACGCAGAGTCGAGGCGACCTCGACGAGGTCATGCCACCACACCGCATCCGCGTCCTGCTCGACCATGCCGGGCGCCGGGGTGCTGATGCCGTGCCGAGAGCGCGCCTCGGCGTGCACGTGACCGGTGGCATCGACCAGCACGCCCTTGGTCTCGTACGTTCCGACGTCGATGCCGAGGAACAGTTCCATCAGGATGCCTTTCGGATGCGGTTCAGGCGCGGGGGATCTCGGCGAGCGCGATCGTCTCGGTCTGGCTGCTCGGTGCGCGGCGTGGCCTTCGCCTCACCCTCACCTGATCGAACACCATCACGGCGATCAGGATCACCCCCTGCGCGATCGCGTATTCATATGCCGAGAGCCGGATGGCCGTGAAGCCGGACTGCACGACCTGCAGCACGAGCGTCGCGAGGACCACGCCGGTGATGGTCGCGAAGCCGCCGGTCGGGTTCGTGCCGCCGAGCACGGCGATCACGATCACGAGCAGCACGTACGACGTGCCGTAGTCGGCGCTCGCGGTGGGGTTGCGTGAGAGGAACACGAGCCCTGCGATGCCGCCGAGCAGCCCCGTCGTCACATACGTGCCGTAGAGCACGCTCGTGCTGCGGATACCCGAGTACATCGCCGCCGTCGGGTTCGCGCCCTGCAGCTGCGTACGTCGTCCGAACGGCGTGCGCGAGATCAGCACCCCGATCAGAACGGCGACCACGAGGAACTCGAGGAACAGGATCGGGATGCCGCCGACCGTCGCCTGCCCGACCGAGGAGAGCACCGCCGGGGCCCCGTAGAGCGTGGTGCCGCCTGTCCACACGATCGCGATGCCGTTGAAGATCTGCATCGTGGCGAGCGTCGCGAGAATGGGCGTGATGCCGACGGTTGCGATCAGGAAACCGTTGACGGCTCCCGCGAGCGCGCCGACCAGGACGCCGACCAGGGCGATGAGGCCGCCCATCGACTCCGCCGTGGCCGGATCGCTGCTCGCGATCGCGGTGAACATCGTGCTGACCGTGATCGCCGAGAGGTTCGCGATCGCGACCAGGGACAGATCGATCCCGCCGGTGAGCATCGCGAGGGCCATGGCGATCGCCAGGATGCCCACCTCCGGCGAGGCGACCATCATGTTCTGCAGGTTGATCGGATTGAGGAAGACCCTCGGGTTCAGGATCGCGAACAGTCCGAAGGCGAGCGCGAACAGCACCAGCATCCGACCGACGCCGCGGCCGACGTGGATACGGCCGAGCAGGGAGCGCACCGACCGATCGACCTGGTCGTTCATCCGGGCGAACTGCCCGGGAGGGGGCGACTGAGGCATGGTCATTCCTTCACCGTGTCGAGGACGAACGTCCGGCGAGAGGCGCGGCGGGCCATGACGGCCTGGATCCCCACGCCGATCACCAGCAGGAACCCGACGGCGGCGCGCTGCCAGGCCGTGGGCACGCCCATCAGGATGAGACTGTTGTTGATGATCTGCACCAGCAGCACGCCGAGCACTGTGCCGGTGACGGTACCGCGCCCGCCGAAGATCGAGGCGCCGCCGAGCACGACAGCCGCGATCACGTCGAGCTCGGTACCCACCAGGTCCTGCGGGTTCGCGCTGCGGCCCAGCACGACGTGGATGAGTCCGCCGATCGCGGCGACCGCCCCGACGAGCACGTAGAGCATGATCTGCAGGCGCACGACCGGGAATCCGGCACGTCGTGCCCCTTCCAGGTCACCACCCATCGCGTAGATGCCCCTGCCGAACATCGTGCGGCGCAGCAGGAGCGCGGCCCCGAACACGAGCAGCACGACCGGCACGATCAGCATCGGCAGGTAGGCGCGGGTCGATTCGACGGAGATCAGGTTCGCGGTCGACAGCCAGGAGATGCCGTCGGGCAGCTCGGCGATGTACTTGGAGCCGATGTAGGCGAGCAGCACGCCCTTGAAGATGCCCTGTGTCGCGAGAGTCACGATCAGGGTCGGGAGCCGGAACCGGGCGATCACGATGCCGTTGACGAACCCGAGGGCGCCGCCGATCACGATCGCGAAGGCGAGGATGCCGACGAGGCCGAAGTCCAAGCCCCCGCCCTGGGCGAGCGACACCGTCGTGTATGCGGCGAAGATTCCGATCGCGGCGAACGACACGTCGATGCCGCCGGAGATGATCACGAAGAGCACCGCGAGCGCGAACACCATCGGGACCAGCGCCGAGCGCAGGATCGAGAACAGCGTGTGCACGCTGAAGAAAGCGGGGTTCACGGCACACATCACGATCACCAGGACGACGATGATGCTCGCGAGCACGAGCTCGTTCGACATGCGTCCGATGCGGGGAAGGCGGATGCGGGTGTCGGTGGCGCTCACGCGGCCATCACCTCCTGGATTCGGGGCGCTGCGATGTCGTCGCCCGCCAGTCGTGAGACGATCTCGCCGCGACGCACCACGAGCACCCGGTTGCAGAGCGAGACGAGCTCGGGAACGTCGTCGGAGATCATGATCACGCCCATCCCGTCGCTCGCGGCCTCGCGGAGGATCTGCAGGATCTCCTCCTTCGAGCCCACGTCGACGCCGACCGTCGGTCCGTTGAGGATCAGCACGCGCGGCTTGGTCGCGAGCCACTTCGCCAGCACGACCCGCTGCGCGTTGCCGCCGGAGAGCGACCGCACGGGTGCCTCGACGCTCGGCGCCTTGATGCGCAGGCGCGAGAAGAGACGGGAGATGGTCTCGGCGGTGCGCTTGCGACTCAGCAGCACCTTGCCGACAGCGTGCTCGCTCAGCGAGCCCGCGATGATGTTGTCGGAGATCGACTTGTCCAGGAACAGGCCCTGCGTGAGCCGGTCCTCCGGAACGTACCCGATGCCCGCCTCGACGGAGGCCCGGATGCTGCCGGGTCGCACGGCGCGGCCGCCGACGGTGACGGTTCCCGACTGGGGGGTCAACAGGCCGAACAACGCATCGGCGATCTCGCCACGACCCGAGCCGAGCAGACCGGTGAGGCCGAGGATCTCGCCCGGCTGCAGGTCGAAGGAGACATCGGTGAAGGCACCGGGAAGATCGAGGTGCTCGACGCGCAGCAGCGGCTCGGCGTCGTCATCGACCTCGACCACGACGCGCGAGTCGTCGACGGCGCGGCCCGTCATCGCGTGGGTGAGGGAGGCGACGTCGAACTCGTCGGCCGGGCCGTTCGCGACCAGGCGCCCGGAGCGCAGCACCGTGATGTCCTGCGACACCTGCAGCACCTCGTCGAGCTTGTGGCTGACGAACACCAGGGCGACGCCGCGCTGCTGCAGCCGCCGCACGAGGGCGAAGAGCCGCTCGACCTCGGAGTGCGTGAGAGCGGTGGTCGGCTCGTCCATGAAGATGACCCGCGCGTCCTGCACGAGCGCCCGGCAGATCGCCGTGAGCTGTCGGTCGGCGACCGAGAGCCGTTCGACGTCGGCGTCGAGGTCGAGGGTGAGTCCCAGCTCCTCCACGATGCGCTGCGCCTCGGGACGGCGGTTCTTCGCGCTGTAGAGCTTGCGTCGCGCGGCGATCGCGGCCGGGAGCACGATGTTCTCCGCCACGGTCAGGTTGGGGAAGAGCGAGAAGTCCTGGTAGATGACCTGGATACCGGCTCGCAGGGCCTGGGTCGGCGAGAGGTGGGTGAGCGGTTCGCCGTCGAGCAGGATCTCGCCGGCCTCCGGCTTCTCGACCCCGCTGATGATCTTGATGAGCGTGGACTTGCCGCACCCGTTCTCGCCGGCCAGACAGTGCACCCGCCCGGGGTAGAGGGTGATGCCGACGTCGTCGAGCGCGACGACCCCGCCGAACACCTTCCGCACGCCTCTGACCTCGAGAACGGGTCCGGCATCGGGAGCGAGCCCGGCCTCGGATGCCGGCTGCGCCTGTTCTTCGTTCATGTTCTTCCTCCGAGGCGGGGCCGCGCGTTGGCGGCCCCGCCCTGAGTGGTGGTGGACGTCGGGATCAGAAGTCGTAATCGTCGACGTTGTCCTTGTCGACGATGACCGCGGCGTCACCCACGTACACGTTGTCGAAGCCGTCGAGCTTCTTCAGGGAGTTGTAGCCCTCGATGCCGAGGTCGGTGCCGTCTGTGATCTTCTCTCCGTCGACGAGCAGCTGCGCGATCTTGAGCTGCGCCTTGCCGGCCATCGCCGGGTCCCAGAAGAAGATCTTGTCGATCGAGCCGTCGACGATGTACTTCTTCGCCACCGACGGGATGCTGGTGCCCATCACGCAGACCTGATCCTCCAGGCCCGCCTCCTGCACCGCGCGGGCGATACCGGCGACGTCGGTGCCAGCCGAGCCCTGGAAGCCCTTGATGTCGGGGTACTTCGCGAGCAGCTCCTTCGCGCGCTGGTAGGCGACGTTCTCGTCTTCCTTGCTCTCGACGGGCTCCTCGACGCGGGTCAGGTCGGGGTACTCGGCCTGCTGCTGGTCGTAGGCGCCGCCGACCCAGTCCATGTGGGTCTTGGCGGTGAGGCCGCCGACGAACGAGACGTACTGACCGGAATCGCCCATGCACTCGGCGAGGTTGTCCATGATCTTCGCGCCGTAGGCCCGGTTGTCGAAGGCCTCGATGTCGATGTCGGCGTTCTTGATACCGGCCGCCTCATGGGCGACCACGATGATCCCCTGGTCCCTGGCCTGCTTGAGCACCGACTCCAGCGCCTCGGGCGAGTTGGGGACGACGGTGATCGCGGCGGGCGACTGGGCGATCAGGTCCTGGATGATCTGGATCTGCTTCTCGGGGCTGGCGTCATCCGCGCCCTCCTGGCGGGCGTCGAGCCCCGTCTCCTCGGCGAACTCCTTCACGCCGACCTCCATGCGGTCGAACCAGCCGACGCCCGAGATCTTGACCACCGTGACCATCGCGCCGTCTTCGGCGCTCCCGCCGGTCTCGCCACCACCGGTGGTGCCGCCGACCTGACCGCAGCCGGCGAGGGCGAGCATCGCCACGGCACCGAATCCGACACCTGCAAGCAACTTCGTCTTACGCATGTTCCACTCCTTCGTGTGTGAGCCAGTGTTAGTTTCCACCACCCCCAGGGAGGAATGGGAAGAAATCTCATCGCTGTGGAACAGTAAAACGTGATCCTGCCGCTTGTCAATGCGAAATCTCACACCCGTTGCGCAACCGTTGCGCAACGGGGAGGCCGAAGGAGCGACGCGGCTAGAGCGCGGCGACGGCCTCGATCTGCACGCCGGCAGCCCGCAGGCCGACAAGCGCGGGATGATCCACCGCGCCGTCGGTCACCAGCAGATCGATCTCGCCTGGACCTGCGACATTCGTCAGGTGCACCCGACCGAGTTTCGATGCGTCGGCGACGACGATGACCCGGTCGCACGCATCGATCGCCGCGCGCTTCACCGCACCCTCTTCATTGCTGTAGTCCGAGAGGCCGCGCTTACCGTCGACACCCGAGACGCCCATCACGTACACGTCGCAGTTGTAGCGCTTGAACGCCTCGATCGACTCGGCCCCGACCAGGCTGAGCTCGCCGGGGCGCACGCGCCCACCCGTGACGAGGATCGTGGTGTTGGGCTCGTCGTGGAGCTCGAGGGCGACGAGGATGCTGGGCGTGACGACGGTGAGTCCGAGGCCCTTGCCGACGATCGCGCGGGCCACCGCGAGGGCGGTACTGCCGCTGTCGAGCACGACGGTCTCGCCGTGGTTGAGGTGGGCGACGGCCGCTGCGGCGATGTTGATCTTCTCGCGCGCTCCCATCAGCGCCCGGGAGTTGAATCCCGGCTCCACGGCGGTCCCGTGGGCTGCGATCACACCACCCGTCACCCGACGTACGCTGCCGCGCTCCTCGAGGAGTTCCAGGTCGCGCCTGATGGTCATCTCGGAGACGTCGAACTCCAGGGCGAGGGCCTTGAACTCGGCCTCGCCGTCAGAGAGGACCCGCTGTTCGATCAGCGCGCGGCGCTCGTGGGCTTCCATCCCTACCTCCTCGTGTGGCAGATCCAACCTTAGGCGACCCGCTTGTGTGAATGAGTAACTTGTGCTTTGCTCATCGTGAATCTTTCACAGTGCTTGTGATCCATCCGAAGAAACGAGGAAAGACATGCCCAACTGGCTCCCCGAGGTGTTCGGCACGCAGAAGCCGATCGTGGCGATGCTGCACCTGGCCCCGCTCCCCGGCGACCCCGGCTACGACACCGCTGCCGGAGTGGCCGCGATCGTGAACCGCGCCAAGGGCGAACTCGACGCGCTGCTGAGCGGTGGAGTGGACGCCGTGCTCATCTCGAACGAGTTCAGCCTCCCGTACCTGACGAAGACCGAGCCGATCACCGCGATCACTATGGCCCGAATCATCGGCGAACTGCAGGGCGAACTCGCCGTGCCGTACGGCGTGAACGTGCTGTGGGACGGCCGTGCCTCCATCGACCTCGCCACCGCCACCGACGCCGCATTCGTCCGCGAGATCTTCACGGGCGTCTACGCCAGCGACTTCGGGCTGTGGAACACGAACGTCGGCGAGGTGGCCCGTCACCGGCACCGCATCGGTGCGGCGAACGTGAAGCTGCTCTTCAACATCGTGCCGGAGTCGGCCGCCTACCTCGCCGAGCGCGACCTCGGCGCGATCGCCCGCTCCACGGTGTTCGCGACCAACCCCGATGCCCTCTGCGTCTCCGGACTCACCGCCGGCGCCCCCACCGACACGCAGTCGTTGGCCATCGTGAAGGAGAACGCCGGAGATGTGCCGGTGTTCGTCAACACCGGCGTGCGGGCCTCCAACGTCGCCGACCAGCTGTCGGTGGCCGACGGCGCGGTCGTCGGCACCTACTTCAAGCAGGACGGCAAGTTCGAGAACCGCGCCGACCGCGCACGGGTGGAAGAGCTCATGGGTGCCGCGAAGGCGTTCCGCTCGCAGCTCGTCTGACCGCGAGCTCCCGCTACGCGCAGAGCCGCTCCCGATCCTGGTGGTCGCGGGGCGGCTCCGTGCGTCTCGGGCCGAGGGCCCCGATCACGGTCGCACCGGCAGGACATCACTCAGATCGGCGCGCGTGCCGGAGGCGTGGATACGACCGGATGCCG
>NZ_QOAY01000063.1:17417-19742 GCF_003314775.1 Microbacterium sp. H6
CATCTGCCCAGGCCTCCGTGCCGGTGGAGACGGCGATCCACGTCGCCGCATCCATCTCGACCACGTTCGGCGGTGTACCTCGCGTGTGCCGGGGCCCCTGGACGACCTGTACCGCACCGAAGGGTGGGACGCGCACCTCGACGCTGTTGCCCGGCGCCTTCTCGTCGAGGAGCTGCAGCAGGTAGCGCACGGCCGTGGCGAGGTCGGTGCGCTGCGGCTTCGCACCGGAGGCCTCCGCGGTGCGGACAGCGTCGAGCGCCGCGCGTCCGTCCTCGATGTCGATCTTCTTGGCCATTGCTCCAGACTAAGACCGGCCGCGGCGCGCCGAGTCCTATGCTCGAACGCATGAGCCTGCATCCCCAGGGCGCCCGCGCCGAGCTGCTCGCGGCGGTCGCCGACCACTCGTGGGGCGTGCACATTCCCCCGCTGGCCGACCCGCAGAGCGCCCACGACGCGGCTGTCCTCATCCTGTTCGGTGTGCTCGACAGCGTCCCGGCCTCCACGACCGTCGCGGCCGTCGCCCGAGACCTCGACGTGCTGCTGCAGCGGCGCGCCCCCACGCTCTCGTCGCACCCCGGACAGGTTTCCTTCCCCGGCGGGAGGGTGGAACCGGAAGATGCCGACGTGGTCGCCACGGCCCTGCGCGAGGCGGAAGAGGAGACCGGACTGGACCCGGCCGGTGTCGAGATCCTGGCCACCCTGCCCGAGATCCCGCTCGCCGCGAGCAACCATCTCGTGACCCCCGTGCTGGCGTGGTGGCAGTCGCCGTCCCGGGTCGTGGCGGTCGATCATGCGCAGACGGTCGAGGTGTTCCGAGTCCCTGTCGCGCAGTTGCTCGATCCGGAGACCAGGTTCACCTCGACGATCACCCGCATGGGCCACACCTTCCGCGGCCCGGCGTTCGATGTCGACGGCACGATCGTCTGGGGCTTCACCGCGATGGTGCTCGACGCGCTCTTCGACGCGGCCGGCTGGACCGTGCCGTGGGACTCCACGGTAGAGCGCCCCGTAGAGCTCTGAACGTCGCCAGAGGGCCGCACGCCACAGACCGCCGAAACCCGGTCCACGACCCTCGGTAGTCTGGACGGGTGAAGATTCTCGTCCTCGGTTCCGGTGCCCGTGAGCACGCGATCATCCTCGCCCTGCGGGCAGAGCAGACGGAGCACGAGATCTTCGTCGCGCCGGGCAACGCCGGCATCGCTCAGGATGCCACCCCGGTCTCGGTCGATCCGCTCGATGGTGGAGCGGTCACCGCCTTCGCCCATGAGCACGCGATCGATCTGGTCGTCGTCGGTCCTGAGGCCCCGCTCGTCGCCGGGGTCGCCGATGCACTGCGTGTCCGCGGAATCCCGGTGTTCGGACCGGGGAAGGCCGCCGCCCAGCTGGAGGGCTCGAAGTCGTTCGCGAAGCGCGTGATGGATGCCGCAGGCGTCCCCACCGGCCGCGCTGTCCGCGCCGCCACCACGGCCGATGTCGAGTCGGCGTTCGACGACCTCGGCGCCCCCTACGTGGTCAAGGCCGATGGACTCGCTGCGGGCAAGGGCGTCATCGTCACGTCCGACCGCGCGCACGCCCTCGCACACGCCGAGCAGTATCTTCCCGCAGGCCCCGTGCTGATCGAGGAATTCCTCTCCGGCCCCGAGGTCTCCCTGTTCTTCCTGAGCGACGGCGACACCGTGCGCGCACTCAGCCCCGCACAGGACTTCAAGCGTGCGCTCGACGGCGACGAAGGGCCCAACACGGGAGGCATGGGCGCCTACTCGCCGCTCCCGTGGCTCGACGAGCAGTTCGGCAGCGAGCGGGCCTTCGTCGAAGAGGTCACCCGCGACGTGGCACTTCCCGTCGTGCGGCAGCTCGACGCGGAGGGCACCCCGTTCATCGGACTCCTCTACGCGGGGCTGATCCTCACCCCCGCCGGCGTACGCGTGATCGAGTTCAACGCCCGCTTCGGAGACCCCGAGACGCAGATCGTGCTTCCGCGCCTGGTCACCCCGCTGTCGGAACTGCTGTTCGCCGCGGCATCCGGCACCCTCGAGGATCAGCCGGAGCCCGTGTTCAGCGACGACGTCGCGATCACGGTCGTGCTGGCCAGCGAGGGATATCCCGAGTCGCCGCAGACCGGCCGCCCGATCGAGGGCCTGGCCGACGCCGCAGCCGTCGAGGGCGTCCGGATCGTACACGCCGCCACTGCGAGCCCCGATGCCCCGGGCGGATCGCTCATCGCCACGGGCGGTCGGGTGCTGAACGTGGTGGCTGTCGCCTCCGACTTCCGCACCGCGCGGGACCGCGCCTACGACGCGATCGCCCGTATCCGCCTCGACGGCT
>NZ_QOAY01000279.1:0-327 GCF_003314775.1 Microbacterium sp. H6
GTGGTCGAGGACGTCGATCGCGAGCCGGTACCGGTCGAGGTCGTTGAGCATGACCATGTCGAACGGGGTCGTGGTGGTGCCGCGCTCCTGGAAGCCGTGCACGTGCAGGTTCTGGTGCCCGGCGCGCTTGTAGGTGAGTCGGTGGATCAGCCACGGGTAGCCGTGGTAGGCGAAGATCACCGGCTTGTCGGGAGTGAAGATCGCATCGAACTCCCGGTCCGGGAGACCGTGCGGGTGCTGGTCCTCGGATTGCAGCCGGGTCAGGTCGACCACGTTCACCACCCGCACTCTCAGGTCGGGGATGTGCTCGCGCAGCAGCGCCGCCGC
>NZ_QOAY01000279.1:350-5358 GCF_003314775.1 Microbacterium sp. H6
CGAGGGTCTCGAGGGTGGGGACGTCGCCGGCGGCGGCGAGCACCACATCCGGCTCGGTGCCTTCGGTTTCGGTGCCCGCCCACGGCAGGATCCCGAGCCCGCGGGTGCAGTGCTCGATCGCCTCGTCCATCGTCAGCCACTGCGGGGCGGGCTGCTTCCCGGCGACGACGACGTTGATGTACCCGGCCGAGCGCAGGCAGTGGTCGTAGGTGGACAGCAGCGTGTTCGCGTCGAACGGCAGGTAGACGCGGACGATGTCGGGGCTCTTGTTCAGGGCGAGGTCGATGAACCCGGGGTCCTGGTGAGAGAACCCGTTGTGGTCCTGCCGCCAGACGTGGCTGGAGAGCAGGTAGTTGAAGCTCGGGATCGGGTCCCGCCACGACACCTCCCGGGCCGCTTCGAGCCATTTGGCGTGCTGGTTGAACATCGAGTCGACGATGTGGGTGAACGCCTCGTAGCAGTTGAACAGCCCATGCCGGCCGGTAAGGACGTAGCCCTCGAGCCAGCCCTGGCACTGGTGCTCGCTGAGCACCTCCATCACCCGCCCAGTCGGGGCCAGGTGCTCGTCGACGGGCTCCACGGCCGCGTTCCACTGCTTGCCGGTGGCCTGGTAGACGGGTGGGGCGAGCCGGTTGGAGGCGGTCTCGTCCGGGCCGAAGATGCGGAAGTTGTCCGGGTTGTCCCGGATCACCCCCGCCAGCCACTCGCCCAGCACGCGGGTCGCTTCCCCGGTTCCCGCACCCCGCTCGGCCGGGTCGACCGGCTGCGCGTGCTTGTGGAAGTCCGGGAGCCGCAGCGGGACGGTGAGTTGTCCGCCGTTGCCGGCCGGGTTCGCGCTCATCCGCCGATCCCCGTCCGGGGCGATCGCGACCGTGGCCGGGCGGGGGGCGCCGGTCACGTCGAACAGCTCGTGCGGGCGGTAGGACGCCAGCCAGTCCTCGAGGATCCGCAGGTGCTCGGGATTGTCGCGGACCTCGGCGAGCGGCACCTGGTGTGCCCGCCAGGTGCCCTCCACCGGCAGACCGTCGATGATCTTCGGGCAGGTCCACCCCTTCGGGCTGCGCAGCACGATCGCCGGCCACGCCGGCCGCCCCTCCAGCGTCCCGGCCGCCGCGGCGGCCTTGATGTCCGCGATCTCATCCAGCACCGCATCCAGGACCGCCGCGAACGTCGCGTGGGACTCCTGCGGGGTCTCGCCATCGAAGCCGACCGTGACGACGTGGGGGTGATGGCCGTAGCCGCGCAGCAGCGCGACCAGCTCTTCCTCGGGGATGCGGGACAGCACGGTCGGGTTGGCGATCTTGTACCCGTTCAGATGCAGGATCGGCAGCACCACCCCGTCATGGGCGGGGTTGAGGAACTTGTTGCCGTGCCACGCGGTCGCCAGCGGCCCGGTCTCCGCCTCCCCGTCACCGATCACGCAGGCGACCAGCAGGTCGGGGTTGTCGAACGCGGCCCCGTAGGCGTGCACGAGGGAGTAGCCCAGCTCCCCGCCCTCGTTGATCGACCCGGGCGTTTCCGGGGACGCGTGCGAGGGGATCCCGCCCGGGAAGGAGAACTGCCGGAACAGCGCCCGCAGCCCCTCTTCGGTGCGGTCGATGCCCGGGTAGCGTTCGGTGTAGGTGCCGTCGAGGTAGGCGTTGGCGACCATGCCGGGTCCGCCGTGCCCGGGCCCGGTCACGTACAGGGTGTTCAGGTCGCGGTCGCGGATGGCGCGGTTCAGGTGGGCGTAGAGGAAGTTCAGGCCCGGGGTGGTGCCCCAATGCCCCAGCAGCCGCGGCTTGATGTCGTCCCGGCTGAGGCGGTGGCGCAGCAGCGGGTTACCCTGCAGGTAGATCTGCCCGATGCTCAGATAGTTCGCCGCCCGCCACCACGCATCCACCGCCGCCAACTGCTCGGCGGTGGCATCAGTGGTGCGGTGCGCCCACGCGGGGGGTGCCGGTGTGGGGGTCATGGTCGGTCTCCTTCCGATCCGCGACCGCTCGGGTCGCGCCAGGTGCGAATGACGGTGGTCATGGTGTTGCCGCCGGGATGAGAACGGTGGCGGTGGTGTCGCGGATCCAGACCACGCCGCGGTCATCGACCAGGACGATCGCACCGTCCCCGGTGACCCCGAGGGCTTGGACGGTTCCCGTGGTGGTGCCGACGTTCTCCCAGCCGGTGCCGACTAGGCGTCGCAACGTCCCGTCGGTGTCCACTCCGACCACCCCACCGGTTGGGTCGGTCTCCACCAGGTACAGCACTGGCGCGTCCGGCGCCGGGGTGAAGGTGGCGCCACCGTCGGTGCTGTGCTGCAGCCCGTCCTGGGTGGCGGCGTACAGGGTGCCGTCGGTCGCGGCGGCCAGGTCGACGGCGGGCAGCTCGGCACCGTCCGCCCAACTCTGCCCGCCGTCGCTGCTGGTGCGCAGCAGCAGCCGGGAGGATCCGATCCCGTACAGGGTGCCGTCGCCGGTGACGGTGAGGACGTGGAAGTCCTCTTCCCCGGTGAACGCGACCGGTTCCCACGAGGCGCCGGCGTCGAGGCTGCGGATGATGCCGAGGTTGGGGGCGCCGAGCTCCGCCGGGGTGGACGGGCCGGGGTGCCCGGACGCGTAGAGGGTGTCACCGGTAGCGGTCAGTCCCATCGCGTCCAGGTCGATGCCACCGACCGGGCCGGTGACGGTGCCGTCCTCGCCCAGCGTGTACAGGCCGGTGTGGGTGCCCAGCAGCACGGTGCTGTCACCGGCGTCGACGATGCCGTGCACATGCCCGAACCCGGCCGCGGTGCCCGCGGGGGCATCGGGCTCCGCAGGGGTGGTGCTGCAGCCCGTGAGCAGCAGCGCGACGGTGACGGTGGCCGTGATCGCCAGTCTGCGGGTGGTGGGAGAGATCATGAACGGAGGTCCTTTCCGTGCGGGTACGCCGGATACCGGTGACCGCACAGGGGTCGAGGGTGGGGCCTCGGACGGGACCGGCATCGGGAGCGCGGGTCCCGTCCGAGGGGTACCGGGTCAGAGGCTGGCGAGGATGTCCTGCATCGTGGTGATCTCGGCGGTCTGCCCGTCGATGATCTGCTGCGCGAGGGCGGCCACGTCCGGGTTCTGTCCGTCGGTGAGCACCGACTGCGCCATCGTCACGGCGCCCTGGTGGTGAGCGATCATGCCGTTCAGGAACAGGCGGGTCGCCTCGACCCCGGTCGCGGCATCCAGAGCGGCCATGTCGTCCTCCGACATCATCCCGCCGCCCATGTCCATGCCGTCCATCCCGGACATGGAGTCGTCGTACGGGACGCCCCACTCCTCCAGCCAGCCCTTCATGGTCTGGATCTCCGGGTCCTGTGCGGCCTTGATCTGCTCGGCGAGGGAGACGACTCGCTCGTCGATGCCGTCTTTCGCGAGGATCTGATCGGCCATCTCGATGGCCTGCTGGTGGTGCGGGATCATCATGGTCACGAACATCTCGTCCGCGGCGTTGAACGCGGCGGCGGACTGGGAGGGGGCGGTGCTGGTCATCCCCCCGGGTCCGTGGTCCATGCCGGGCATGGTGCCGTCGGTGGGGGCGCAGCCGGCGAGCACGAGCACGGTGGCCAGGGCGCCGGCGGTCAGCGTGAGAGTACGAAAACGCATCAGGGGTGTCCTTGTCTATTCAGTCGGTGAGGGTCTGATTCAGTGCCCGGGAGGGCAGGGTGCAGCATCCCCGGCAAGGGTCGCCGGGGTTCAGGCGGAATCAGGTGCGACTGATGGACAGGACAAGCAGTGAAGGCGGGCGGGGATGCGGCAATCCGACCAGCAGAGTCCGGGTATGGGAGCGCGAGCGGGCTACGGCGTATGTGAGAAGGGCACGGGACGTCGGGGCGAGCAGGACGATCACCGCGGCCAGCAGCGCCAGCACGCACACCATCATCAGCATCGAGTGATCCGGCATCCCCGCAGGGCTGCCGCACCCGTCCTGGCAATGCCCTCCAGCGCCCTCCGCCGCAGCTGCGGTCATCGGCGTATCGTCGGCGGCGGCTGGTGCGGAGCCGACCTGGCTGTGCGTGCTCATCGCGCTGGTCTCTGATGCCAGGGCGGGCTGGTGGGAACCGGTCAGGACGTGCATGGACAGCAGCCCGGTGATGATCGCCAGGGCGATCGGAGCGGCCAGCAGGAGCCGTCGCACCCCGGGGGTCAGACGCGCGTGCGAGCGAATCACGTTCACGACCGACCTCCTTCCCGTCCAGGGTAGCGGTGCCTTGCCTCCGCGACACGGTCAGAACACCACGCACGGGAGCGGGTGCCCCCTACCACTCAGCATATACCCATCCGGGGTATCCAGGATGGGTATCGCTTCGGGGATGGCTACCCGCCCGGGGTATGCTGGGCGTGATCGAGGAAGGGGCGTCGACGGTGAACCAGGTGGTGGCGCGACGGCGGGCACTCGGGTCCCGGCGTGCCCTGTGGTTCTACCTGGCCGCGGTGACCGCGATCATCGCGGGGCTGCTTGCGATGCATTCGCTGAGTCTGGAAGAGGACCAGGCGGGCACTGTCGTGTCCGCCTCCGCAGTCGTTGCGGCCCCCGATGCCGCCGCTGATGTCCTGGTCAGCGGGGTGGTGACGCCCTCGTGCGATGAGACGGTCTGCGGGACGTCTCATGCTTTCGCTGCCGTGACGTGTCTGCTCGCGTTGCTGACCCTGCTCATCCTGGTGCTCCCGGCCCGGGACGGGTGGATGTCGCTGCTGGCGTGGCTGCGATCCCTCCCCGGCAGGTCGAGCTCGTTCACGTCCGGGTCGCCTCTTCTGCGGCCCTCCCTGATCGTGCTGTCGATCAGCCGCACCTGATCAGCACCCCGCCCGCGCCCGCCGCCTGAGCCGCCGCCGGCGCGTGATGTCGCCGACGGTCCACGATGTGCGGCCCGCAGGCGAGCGCGACCCGTCTGCGGCAGCGCCATGGGTGATCCGATCCCGGATTCTCGCCGTGCACTCCGGGCCGCGGCTCCCGGTTGGACCGTGTGACGGCGACCGTGCGCACCTTCATCGTCCCCCTCATCCAG
>NZ_QOAY01000279.1:5459-5596 GCF_003314775.1 Microbacterium sp. H6
TGCCCGAACCCGCCCCCTCCACCCCGACTCCCGGTACCGGAACGCGCCGTGCGGCGAGAGCCGCCCTGTCTTCCCCACCCGTCCAGACGCGACGCGATCGACGCCGTCGGCCCACCCGTGCCGCCCGGACACCTCGA
>NZ_QOAY01000279.1:5766-6999 GCF_003314775.1 Microbacterium sp. H6
ACCCGATCCCGGATGCTCGCCGGCGCGGTGATGCTCCCGGTCGCGTCGATCGCCGGACTGCCGTTGCTGATCCCGTTGACGCCGGAGCCGGTGTTCGCCGTCGAGGCGACCCGCACCCCGGTGCGCGCCCAGTCGTTCACCACCCCCGACACCGTCACCGGGACGGTGATGGTGCGCGGGGACTACACGGTGGCGGTGACCGCCCCCGTCGGGACCGAGTCGTACGCGCACACCGCGGACACATTCACCAACGACCCGGCATCGGCGGTGCAGTGGCCGTTCACCGTGGGAGTGCCGATCAGCAGCACGTTCGGGTACCGCACCCCGCCATGCCCGTCCTGCTCAAATTTCCATGCCGGACTGGACATGACCCCCGGGAT
This sequence comes from Microbacterium sp. H6, assembly GCF_003314775.1. Lineage (NCBI taxonomy): Bacteria > Bacillati > Actinomycetota > Actinomycetes > Micrococcales > Microbacteriaceae > Microbacterium > Microbacterium sp. H6. The sequence continues at coordinate 6,147 of NZ_QOAY01000279.1, forward strand.
CGGCACCCCGATCCAGGCGATCGCCGACGGGGTGGTCACCACCGCGACGGAGCAGGGCGGCGCGTACGGGGTGTACGTGGTGATCCGGCACGAGATCGACGGGCAGGTCGTGGAAAGCGCGTACGCGCACATGCGGGAAGGGTCCCTCGCCCTGACCCCGGGACAGACCGTGCGGGTGGGGCAGATGGTCGGCCGGGTCGGGGACAGTGGACGCAGCTTCGGCGCACACCTGCACTTCGAGATCCGCACCGGAGGCGAAGCGGTGGACCCGCTGGCGTGGCTTCCGGCGAGGGTGAGGCCCTGATGGACGCACTCCTCATTGTGGCTCCGGCGCTGATCCCGAGCCCGGGGATCAGCTTCGTTCAGGTCGGTCCGTTCCAGATCCGGTTCTACGCGCTGGCGATCCTGGCCGGGATCGTGCTGGCGGTGCTGATCACCGGCCGTCGGCTGCGGGCGGTCGGGCACCCGGCCGGGGTCGTGGTGGATGTGGCGATGTGGGCGGTGCCGTTCGGGATCCTCGGCGCCCGGATCTACCATGTGCTCACCCATCCCGGCGACTACTTCTTCCCTGGCGCGGACCTGTGGCGGGTGCTCTACATCTGGGAAGGCGGGATCGCAATCTTCGGTGCGATCCTGGGCGGGCTGGTCGGGATTGTGATCGGCACCCGTCGCGCCGGGATCCCGGTGCTGCTGTTCCTGGACGCGCTCGCGCCGGGGATGCTGGTCGCCCAGGCGGTGGGACGGCTGGGGAACTACTTCAACCAGGAGCTGTTCGGCCCGCCCACCACCTTACCGTGGGGGCTGCAGATCGACCCCTCAGCCCCCGCGATCCCGCCGGGGACCCCGGCGGGGA
>NZ_QOAY01000279.1:7163-7303 GCF_003314775.1 Microbacterium sp. H6
CGTGTACCTGCTGTGGTACGGGGCGGGGCGGGCGGTGCTGGAGTCCATCCGGCTGGATCCCACCGAGCTGCTCGCCGGCGGGCTGAAAGCGAACGTGCTCACCGCCCTGGTGGCCGCCGTACTGGGGGTCGGGCTGCTCG
>NZ_QOAY01000167.1:0-196 GCF_003314775.1 Microbacterium sp. H6
AAGCGCACCCACCAGCCGCGACGCTCCTCCGACCTCCCGGGTGTGCGCGGCCGCCTCGACCTCCAGCGCGACCAGTTCCGCCGTGGCCTCTTCCGCGACCTCCCGCCCCACCAGGCCGGCCACGACCTCGCTCGGCCGCATGCCGTGCGGCGCATCGCGCAGGAAGTCGAAGGAGGGAGCATGCCGGCGGGCCCAG
>NZ_QOAY01000167.1:278-19686 GCF_003314775.1 Microbacterium sp. H6
CAGCAGTCCGGCCGGTCCGAACTCCCAGGAATCCCCGCTGCGCACGTGTGATAATTTTGGCATAGGTCAAAGCTAGCACCGGCACGGGGGACCGCGCCGCGGAGGGGACACCAATGCCTAAGAGAATCGCCATCAACGGACTGGACCGAATCGGCCGCAATCAGCTCCGACTTCTGCTCGCGCGTCGATCGGAGCTCGACCTCGTCGCCGTGAACGACCCGCGGGGGCCACGCGCCATCGCGGATCTCCTGCGCAGCGACGGCAGCAGCGGGCCGTCGACGCGCGGCGTGCGGTACGACGACGACCACCTCTTCCTCAACGGACACGCGGTCCGCATGCTCTCCGAGCGCGATCCGCTGCGGCTGCCCTGGCGTGAGCTCGGAGTCGACATCGTCATCGAGGCGACGGCGTCCGTTGCGGGGGCCGACGACGCACGCACGCACCTGACGGCCGGCGCGAAGAAGGTGATCACGACGGTTCCGACTCCGGACGACGACGGCACCATCATGCTCGGCGTCAACGAGCACACGTACGACCCGGCCCGACACCACGTCATCTCCAGCGCGTCCTGCACGACCAACTGCCTGGCCCCGGTCGCCAAGGTCTTCCACGAGGCGTTCGGCATCGACTCCGGACTGATGACGACCATCCGTGCCGAGTCATCCGACCTCCAGGTGCCGGACGCCCCCCACGCGGACCCGCGGTCCGCGATGGGGAAGGAGGCGAAGGGCGGAAAGATCACGCCGCGCAGTGGAGGAGCCGCGTCCGCGATCGGTCGCGTCCTGCCCGATCTCGGCGACGGCCGACTCGACAGCTACACCCTGCAGGTGCCGGCCATCAGCGGTTCGATCACGCATCTCACGGTCACGGCGTCCCGACCGGTCACCGCCGATGAGGTCAGGACCGCCTACGAGACGGCCGCGGAGGGCCCGCTCAAGGGGATCCTGCGCTGCGCCGACGATGAGATCGCGGTCGCCGGCACCGTGATCGATCCGCATTCCTCGATCCTCGACGCCGGTCTGATCCGCGTGATCGGCTCGCAGGTGAAGATCTCCGCCTGGTACGACGACGAGTGGGGATACTCGCACCGTCTCACCGAGCTGACCGAGTACGTCGCAGAAGGGCTGTCCGCATGACGATTCCCGAGACGCGCGAGCGCACGGCGCTCGCGTTCCGCCACGTGCACTTCGAAGACCTCGGCATCCTCGGGCCACTCCTGCGCGAACGCGGCTTTCGCGTGGAGTACGTCGACCTCGGCACCGAGGCCATCGACATCGAACGCGTGGACGATGCCGATCTGATGATCGTGCTGGGCGGCCCGATCGGCGTGCACGACGCCGATGGGTATCCGCTCCTGCACGCCTCGAAGGAGGCCGTCGCCCATCGGCTCCGCTCCGGCAGGCCGCTGCTGGGCATATGCCTCGGAGCACAGCTGATCGCCGAGGCGCTGGGGGCGCAGGTGCACGCGACCGGTCAGGTCGAGATCGGCTACGCACCGCTCGATCTGACCGAGGACGGCCTCGATTCACCGCTGCGCGCACTCGACGGCATGCCCGTGCTGCACTGGCACGGAGACGCGTTCACGATCCCGGCCGGATCTCGCCGGCTGGCGTCCACCCCCGGGTTCCCGAACCAGGCGTTCAGCACGGGCACCGTGCTCGCCCTGCAGTTCCACCTCGAGGCCGACCACCGCGCGATCGGGAGCTGGCTGATCGGCCACGCGCACGAGCTGCATCACAACGGCATCGACCCGCGCATCATCCGCGAGGACGCCAGGGCCTACGGACCGGAACTCGAGAGGGCAGCCCGTTCCGCCATCGCGACATGGTTGGATTCCGTCGAACTGCCCGCTCCCACCGCCTGACCGCGACGACGAAGGGGCCGGGTCCCTGCGGACCCGGCCCCTTCGTCTGCGACAGCGCTCAGCTCGCGCGACGAAGAGCCACGCTCGGGAAGTCGATCGGGACGTCGAGGGCGATGTTCACGTAGTTCGTGAACAGGTTCAGCGCGACCTGGGCGATCGTCTCGACGATCTGCTCGTCGGTCCACCCCTGCGCGCGCACCGCGTCGACATCCGCCGACGACACCTGACCGCGCTCCTCCACCAGCTTGAGCGCGAACGCGAGCAGCGCCGCGGTGCGCGGGTCGTCGGACTCGCCGCTCTGCGCGGCGGTGAGGGCCTCACGGCTGAGGCCCGCCTTCTTGCCGAGGGCGGTGTGCGCGGCGAGGCAGTACTGGCAGGAGTTCCGGTCGGCGACGGCCACGGCGATCTGCTCGCCGATGGCCGGACCGAGCGAGCCGCCGCCGAAGGCGCCGAACGCCCCCCACATGCTGGTGAGAGCCGCGGGAGAGTTGGCGACGGCGCGGAACATCGCGGGTACGGCCCCGAAGGCGCCGGCGATCTGATCGAGCTGTTCCTTGACGTTTCCGGTGGCGTTGTCGCGGTCGATGAGAGGGACGTTGGGCACGGGATGCTCCTTCGATTGTCGAGTCGGCCCGGATCCGAGCCGACTCCAGTCTTTCGACAATGATCGGACGATGCGCACCATAACGTCTTGCTTTCATGACATATCGTCCCGGATACTGGGAGCGTGTCCGATATCGATCGCCTCTCTCCCCTCCTCGAGCGGTTCCGCGTGCGCACGCGGCTGTTCCACAACGGGCCGCTGTGCGGCACGACGGTGTTCCCGGCGAGCGGTGGACACGGTTTCCTGCACGTGCTGCGACGAGGCGAGATGGAGGTGACGCATCGTCGGGCCGACGGCAGCAGCGAGCGCGCGCTCATCTCACGGCCGAGCCTGCTGTTCTTCCCGCGGCCGGTCGACCACTCGTTCCTGAACGCGCCGACCGAGGAGTCCGACTTCGCCTGCGCGACTCTCGATTTCGACGGCGGCGCGACCCACCCGCTGGTCCGCACACTGCCATCGTCGATCGTGCTGCCCCTCGATGAGGTCGAGACTCTCGGCCCCGCACTCGACCTGATGTTCTCTGAGGTCGACAATGTGCGGTGCGGACGCCCGCTGGTGGCGGACCGCATGTTCGAGGTCGTGCTCATCCAGCTGCTTCGATGGATGCTCGATCACGCAGAGCAGCTCGACCTCGCACCGGGGCTCATCCCCGGCCTCGCCGACGAGCGGCTCGCCCCCGCGCTCGTCGCCATGCACGAGGAACCGGGGGAAGCGTGGAGCCTGGAGTCCCTCGCCCGCACGGCGAACATGTCGCGCAGCGCGTTCGCCGCGCGATTCAAGGAGGTGCTCGGACGCTCGCCCGGCGACTACCTCACCGAGTGGCGGCTCACGATCGCACAGGAGCAGCTGCGTGGCGGCATGTCGGTGAGCGCGGTCGCGGCGCAGCTCGGCTACGCGAGCTCCTCCGCCTTTTCTCGGGTCTTCGCCCAGCGCATCGGACACTCGCCGAGGACGTGGCTGACGCTGGCCGCCTGAGGGTGTGCGTTCCGGCGCCGGGCCGTTGAGAGGTGGAGGCAGGAATCGAACCTGCGTGCACGGTCTTGCGGACCGCGACCTGGCCACTCGGTCACTCCACCGGGTCGGACGAGCTCAGCGCTGAGGCGGTGAGTACCCGTCCAGGAAGGCACCGAGACGTCGGAGTGCATCGGTGAGCACATCGGCCTCCGGGAGGAAGGCGATGCGGAGGTGATCGGGAGTCTGCAGATTGAAGGCCCGCCCATGCACGAGGAGGATCCGCTCGGCGTCGAGGAAGTCCAGCACCAGCCGCTCGTCGTCGACGATGCCGTGCACCTCCGGGTCGAGGCGGGGGAACAGGTACAGTCCCCCGCCCGCCACCTGCACGTCCAACCCGGCAATCCCGCCGAGTGCGTCGAGTGCGGCATCCCGCTGCCGGGTGAGCCGTCCGTCCTGCGCGACCAGCTCGTCGAGCGAGGCATCATGGGTCAGCGCCGCGGTGATCGCGTGCTGCGCCGGAACGGAGGCGCACATGCGCATCGAGGCGAGCAGACGCACCCCGGAGAGGAAGGGATCGTCGGAGTGGAATCCGGTCGCGGTCATCCACGCGGCGCGATAGCCCGCGACCCGGTGCGTCTTCGAGAGTCCCGCGAAGGTGACGCAGGGCACGTCAGGAGCGACCTGTGCAGTCGAGACGTGCTCGAACCCCGGGTAGACGACGCGGTCGTAGATCTCGTCGGAGAGCAGCAGCAGGCCATGCCGCCGCGCGAGCTCGGCGATCTGCTCGAGAACCTGTCGCCCGTACACCGCGCCGGTCGGGTTGTTCGGGTTGATCACGACGATGGCCGCAGTCCGAGGACCGATCGATGCCTCCATCGCCGCGAGGTCCGGCGCCCACCCCTCGGCTTCGATGCACGGGTAGTGCACCGCCCGCCCACCGGCCAGCACCGTCGATGCCGTCCATAGCGGGTAGTCGGGACTCGGGATCAGCACCTCGTCGCCGGGCTCGAGCAACGCCTGCAGCGTGAGGCCCACGAGTTCCGAGACACCGTTGCCGACGGTGATGTCATCGATGGCAAGCGCGGGGAAGCCCGGGCGGAGGGCATAGTGCGCGCTGATCGCCTCGCGCGTCTCCGGAAGCCCCGCGGACTCGGAGTAGCCGTGCGCATGGGGCAGGGCTGAGCGGAGCGCCTCGACGATGGCCGGAGGAGCATCGAACCCGAACGGTGCCGGGTTGCCGATGTTGAGACGGAGGATGGACTCCCCGCGCTTCTCCAGCTCGGCCGCCCGGTCGGCGACCGGGCCACGCAGGTCGTACAGCACACCTTCCAGGCGCGAAGAGCGGCCGATGCGCGATTCGGCGCCCCGAGGCCGGCCGGCCATCATGCGTCCGCTCCGGACGAGTGCGACCCGCCGGCCACAGCCACGAGATCGTCCACGAGTCGCTGAGCCTCGGCATCATCGAGGGCGTGCACGGTCAGACGGAGATGCGTGGAGCCCTGCGCGCTCTCGGTGTCCAGGGCGAACTCGGAGCCGGGCCGCACGAGCCACCCGCGCGACGCGAGACGTCGACCGACCTTGGTCGCATCGTCGCGGACATCGACCCACACGTTGAGGCCACTGTCCGCCTGCGCCTGGACTCCGCGCGCATCGAGCTTCGACACGAAGGCCTCGTTCCGTCCGGCATAGTGCTCGCCCGCTGCGACGATCGACCGCTGCACCTCGTCATCGCGCAGCATCGCTGCCGCAAGCCGCTGCATCACATGACTCACCCACATCGTTCCGGGGCTGAGCCGCAACGCGAGACGTCGCGCGGTCACCGGATCGGATGCCGTGACCGCCAGGCGCATGTCCGGCCCCAGGAACTTCGACACCGAACGCACCAGCGCCCATCGCTGCTGCGTCGGCGCGATGATGCTGGCGTAGGGCGTGGGGTCGAGCAGCGAGAAGTGGTCGTCTTCGATGACCAGGACATGAGGATGGTCGGCGAGGACTTCGCGCAGCGCGAGAGCCCTGGTCGCGCTGGTGCCGACGCCCGTGGGGTTGTGCGCGCGAGGGGTGCAGACGATCGCGCGCGCACCGCTCTCGAGTGCAGCCCTCAGGCCCGCGACGGTCATGCCCTCGCGATCGACCGGGATGGCGACCGGCACATATCCGGCGAGCCGCGCCGTATGGATGCTGGAGAGGAAGCACGGATCCTCGAGGCCGACCCGGTCGCCCTGCACGAGCGTCTGCGCGAGGAGACGCTCGACGGCGTCCACCGCTCCTGCGGTGATCGACAGCCGGAACGGACGCGGGTGATCGGCGGCGATCCAGTCGGTCGCCCATTCGGCCAGGTCGGGGTCTATCACCGATTCGCCGTAGAGCACGTGCCCCGGGGTGACCGTGGCGAACGCGGCCGCGAGGTCGGGAAGACGCGCGGCATCGGGGTTGCCGCTGCCGATGTCGCGCAGCACCGAGCCCGGGGTGAACCCCTCGTCATGATTCTCCGCCGGCCCGAGCACGGTGGTCCCGGTGCGACCGCCCGTGGCGGCGATGCGCGCGGTGACCAGCGATCGATAGGCGGCCAGCACCGTGTTCCGGTTCACGCCGAGGCGGGCCGCGAGGGAACGCACGGGCGGCAGCTGATCGCCCGGAGCATAGGCCCCGCGCTCGACGAGGTCGCGCACGCTCTCGGAGATCTCCGCAGCGGTCGAGCCCACGATCGCCTCCGAGACTTCTTCACGATCGGGTGCCTGAGCCATGCTTCGACCGTAGGGGATCGTTTGACCTATGTCAAAACTCGACCCGTTGTTTTCGAGATCGAACGGGTGCGCGTCGGAGGCCCGGTGCACGATGGGACCATGAGCGACGGCTACGACGCGGAGTTCCTCGGGACGCCCCTCCCCCTCCCGCGCCCTGCGCACGACGTGCGCACACTCCCTTACCCCCGGTTCACGGTGCTGCTCGACCCTGAGCGGCGCCTGGCAGCGGTCACGGCCGTGAACATCGACGGCGCCACGTTGCAGAGCCTCCCCCGCACCGGCGACTGGCGGCTGGACGAACGCCTGCGGCCCGACGAGCAGACCGGGCCCGAGGTGTACGCCCGCAACGATCTCGACCGCGGACACCTCGTGCGCCGACGCGATCCGGGCTGGGGACCGCCCGCCCCCGCCCGCGCGGCCAGCGAAGCGACCTTCTTCTACCCGAACGCGGCTCCGCAGGCGGCCGGGTTCAACCAGTCCAAGGAGCTCTGGCTCGGCCTGGAGGATCACGTGCTCGCCTATGCGGAGAGCACCGACCAGCGGGTGTCGGTGTTCACCGCGCCGGTGCTCGAGGACAGCGACCCTCCCTACCGCGGCATCCGAGTGCCGCTCCGGTTCTGGAAGGTGGCGGCCTGGCGAGGACCGGATGGGCTCGCCGCAGCCGGCTTCGTCCTCGATCAGTCCGACCTGGTCGACACCCGCGAGGAGCAGAAAGCCGTCCCGCTGCTCGGCGGCTTCCGCACGTTCCAGGTGCCGATCATCGACATCGCCGCCCTCACCGGCGTCGACCTCGACGCACTGACCGAGGCCGACGTGCTCGCGCGACCGGGCGCCCGTGAGACGGGATGGCTGCCCCTCGACACGGCGAAGGACATCGTGCTCTGAGGCGAGCGCGCCGCCTCAGACTCCGGCGCGGACCGACTCCAGCGACGGGTAGTCGGTGTACCCCTCGGCCGTGCGACCGTAGAACAGCTCGGGGCGCGGAGGGTTGAGCTCGGCCCCCTGGGTCCAGCGCTCCACCAGGTCGGGGTTGGCGATCACGGGACGGCCGGCGGCGACGGCATCCGCCCACCCGTCGTCCACGAGGCTCTCGGCGGCATCCCTGGTCGTGTCGATCCCGAAGCCGGTGTTGACGATCAGCGGCGCACCGGCCGTGCGGCGGATGTGCTGCACGAGCTCGCCGGCGGGGTCTACGTGGAGCACGTCGACGAACGCGAGACCGAGAGGTGCGAGCCCTTCGGCGACCGCGGTGTAGGTCGCGTGGACGTCTGCGGCGTCCTCTTCCAGCACACCCTGGATGTTGTGCTGCGGCGAAAGGCGGATGCCGGTGCGATCGGCTCCGATCGCCGCAGCGACGGCCTCCGTGACCTCGATCGCGAAGCGTGCCCGGTTCGCGGGTGATCCGCCGTAGCCGTCGTCACGCGTGTTCGACACCGGAGACAGGAACTCGTGCACGAGGTACCCGTTCGCACCGTGCACCTCGACGCCGTCGAAGCCCGCGGCGATCGCGTTGCGCGCCGCCTGGGCGAACTGCTCGACGACGACGGGGATCTCCTCGAGGGTGAGCGCATGCGCGACCGGGAGATCGGCCTTGCCCTGCGGCGTGCGCGTCTGTCCGGGGGCGGCGAGCGCGCTCGGGGCCACGACGCGCGCCTCGCCCGAGATCGCGGGGTGCCCCACGCGTCCCCCGTGCATGAGCTGCATGACGATGGTTCCGCCCTCGTCGTGCACGGCGTCGGCGATCTGCTTCCATCCGTCGATCTGCGCCGGGGTGACGATGCCGGGCTGACCAGGGTACGACTTGCCCTCCGCAGCCGGCCAGGTGCCTTCGGAGATGATCAGGCCCTGCCCCGCACGCTGGCGGTAGTACTCCGCCATGGTCTCGGTCGGCACACCCTCGTCGTCTGCGCGGGTGCGCGTGAGGGGCGCCATCACGACGCGGTTGGACAGCTGCAGGGCGCCGAAGAGGGCGGGTTCGTAGAGAGTCACAGTGGGAGACAAGGCACGGGCGGAGCGCTGTATTCCCTGCGGCATCTCACCTCGCCGGCCGTCTCACCTCGCCGACGGTGCCTCTCCGCCCCCGAGCCCGGCGAGCAGGTCGGCGAAGTGGTCGAGGTCGGCCGCGGTCCAGTTGCGCAGCCGCTCTCCGATGCGTCCTTCATACTGCGAGCGGGCGAGGGCCACGCGCTCCTGGGCGAGATCGGTCGCGACGAGGACGCGAGCCCTGCGGTCGTCCGGGTCCGGCACGCTCTCGACGAGTCCCAGCTGTTCGAGCTGGCGCACCTGACGACTCACCGCGGATTTGTCGGTCTGCAGGCGCTCGATGATCGCACCAGCCGAGGTCGCCTTGCCCGTCGCGATGGAGGTGAGGACCTGATATCCCAGGGGCTGCAGATCGGGGTGGACGGTCGCCGCCGCCTCGCGCCAGCCGATGCGGATCCGCGCGAACAGACGGCCCAGCTCCTGCTCGACCCTGGTGACGGCCTGATCGAGATCTTCGTCGCCGAGCCGATCCGTCGTCGAGGCGGATGCAGGGCGATCGGCAGGGGCGTCGGGAGAGGCGCTCATGCTCGCCAGTGTACGGCGAAGCCCCGCTGTCGATCGTGACAGCGGGGCCTCGGCTCAGACTTCGCCTCAGACTTCGGCGAGCAACCGGAAGGCCTTGGACGCCGCCCGGATCTCCTCGGGAGTCAACTCGTCGATCACGGCCTGAAGGCGGGTGCCGTACTCGCGGCGGACCTCGGCCAGCGCGGTGCATGCCACGGGGGTCGCGCTCAGCACCCGGAGGCGCCCATCCCGCTCATCAGGGCGGGACTCGAGCAGCCCGAGCTCCTCCAGCATCCGCACCTGCCGGCTGATGACCGACTTGTCCATCTCGAACCGCTCCGCGATCTCGTGCGCATTCGCGGTTCCCGCCCGGTCGATGAAGGTGAGCAGCTTGTAGCCGGCCACCTGCAACTCCGGGTGGACCCGGGCCGCAGACTCCCTCCACAGCGACCGGGTCCTCGCGAAGATGAGGTTCAGATGCGCCTGGAGGTCACCGAGCGCACTGTCGACGTCCGCCGACTCCACCGCTCCGGGGGCGAGCATCTCAGCGCTCCTGGTCCCGATCTTCGCGCTCGAGCACGCGTACCGACCCGGTGGTGGGGGACGCCGACTCCGCGCCGTCGATCCGGATGGATCCGGTGGCGAGTGACGCGCCGACCTCGGCCTCGGAGACCTCGATCACCGATTCCTCGGCCTGCTCGAGCATCTGCTCCGCGGCGTTCTTCGTCGACAGCGGCTTGTTCTTGATGAACGCGATCGCGATGATGGCGATCACGGCGAGCGGAATCGCGATGATGAACGCATCCGCGATGCCGTGCCCGTATGCACCCTCGACCATCGCGCGGATGGTGTCGGGCAGCTGGCCGACCTTCGGCACGTCTCCGGAGGCGAGGTGCTTGAGCGCCTCGATCTCGGCAGGTGTCGTCGGCACGAAACCGTCGAGCGCATCGGTGATGTAGTTCGCGACGCTCGTGGACAGCAGCGACCCCATCACGGTGACGCCGATCGTGCCGGCGATCGTGCGGAAGAAGTTCACGTTCGACGACGCAGCGCCCAGCTGCTGCGGCGCAGTGTCGTTCTGCACGATCAGCGTGAGGTTCTGCATGACCATGCCGAGTCCGGCACCGAGCACGAACATGTAGACGGCGACGAGCGGGAACGGCGTGTCGTAGCGCAGGGTGGCCATCAGGCTGACGCCGATGGTGGCGAGGACCGAGCCCGTGAGCATCCAGCCCTTCCACTTGCCGAAACGGCTGACGAGCTGTCCGATGATGATCGACGCACCCATCTGGCCGATGATCATCGGGATGGTCATGAGGCCGGACTCGGTGGGCGTGGCACCGCGGGCGAGCTGGAAGTACTGCGCGAGGAACACCGAGGTGGCGAACATCGAGACGCCGATCGCGATCGAGGCGATGACCGACAGGGTGAAGGTGCGGTTGCGGAACAGCGACATCGGCACGATCGGTTCCTTGACGAAGAACTCGACCGTGATGAACGCCGCGATCGCGACCGCCGCGGTGACGATGAGCATGATGCTCGTCGAGGAGTCCCAGTCGAACTGGTTGCCGCCCATGGAGACCCAGATGAGCAGGGTCGAGACGCCGACGGCGAGCAGCACGATGCCGAAGTAGTCGATCGACACCTTGGTGTCACGCTGCGGCTTCGGCAGGTGCAGCGTGAACTGCAGCAGCACGAGGGCGAGGATCGCGAACGGCACGCCGACGAAGAAGTTGGAGCGCCAGCCCCACACGTCGGTGAGGAGTCCGCCGAGCAGCGGGCCGCCGATCGTGCCGAGGGCCATGATGCCGCCGACGACGCCCATGTACTTGCCGCGCTCGCGCGGGGAGATGATGAGCGCGACGGCGATCATCACGAGCGACATGAGGCCGCCCACGCCGATGCCCTGGATGACGCGAACGGCGATGAGCATGTTCGTGTCGGTCGAGAAGCCGGCGATCACGGTTCCGACCGTGAAGAGGATGAGGGAGATCTGGACGAGCACCTTGCGGTCCACAAGGTCGGCCAGCTTGCCCCAGATCGGGGTCGAGACGGCGGTGGCGAGAAGGCTCGCGGTGATGACCCAGGTGTACTGGGACTGGGTGCCGCCGAGGTCGGCGATGATGACGGGCATCGAGGTCGACACGACCGTGCCGGAGAGCACGGCGACGAACATGCCGACGACGAGGCCGGAGATCGCGGTGAAGACCTCGCGAGCCGAGCGTGTCTCGGAAGCGGGGATGGGGGTCTGTGTCACGGGGTAACGCTCCTGCGTAGAAAGTTGATCGAGGTCAACCATACGCCTTTAGTTGCCAAAGTGCAACTAAAGGCGTATGCGACGCTGCGGCGAGCGCACCTCCCCCGCGAACACGCCGGGGAGTACCTTGTGAGCGTGTCGACGGATTCGAGGAGTGGGCGGGCGCTCGGTGCCCCGGCAGACCTCGACGCGGCCATCGGCGACGTCGATTGGACGGTGCCACCTGCGGGCTCGCAGCGGTCGACGTTCTCCGCACCGAGCGGAGACTTGTCGGTGATCTCCCTCGGCGACCCCGCGAATCCGCGCGTGGTGCTGGTGCCGGGAGCGACGGGATCGAAGGAGGACTTCGCCCTGATGCTCCCCCTGCTGGCGGAGGCGGGGTACTTCGTGCAGTCGTTCGACCTGGCGGGGCAGTACGAGTCGCACGCCGCCGGTGCGAATGCGAGGTACACCTATGAGCTGTTCACGGGCGATCTGATCGCCTTCCTCGAGGCAGGGACTCGAGCGCACCTGCTGGGGTACTCCTTCGCCGGCACGATCGCCCAGGTCGTCGCCGTCCGCCGTCCTGACCTCGTCCGATCCCTCACCCTGCTCACCACTCCCCCCGGTTCCGGCAACGTGTTCGCGAGCATGAAGTGGCTGGGGCCGCTGGCGCCCATCGCGAGTCCTCGGCGCGGCGCTGGACTCATGATCTGGGGGATCGTGACGAACAAGAACCGCGTCCCGCCGCGGCGACTCGAGTTCGTGCGCTCACGGTTCGCCCTGACGAGCCGTCGCAGTGTCGACGAGATCGTGGGACTCATGATGGTCGCGCCCGACCTGCGCGACCGCGTGCGGGCGCTGCCCGTGCCCAAGCTCGTCGTCGCGGGCTCGCACGACCTGTGGCCCCTGGCCGCGCATGAACGGTACGCGCACGACATCGACGCGGAGTTCCGCGCGTATGCGACGGGGCACAGCCCGAGCGAGACGACGCCGCATCAGCTCACCGCCGACCTGCTCGATCTGTACTCCCGCGCGCGCGACTGACTCGCCGCACGCGTCACCGCCCGCTTCACCGGCCGACGGACGATCCACCCGATCGGTCGACCTCGCGACGCGCCTGCCGTCGAAGGCGCAACGACTCCGGCGACAGATGCAGGCGCACGGTGGGCACGACGTAGCTCAACCGCCGCCGGAGCGACGCCCAATCCTGGAACGGTCGGGCCGACACCTCGACGACGAGGTCACGGTCCCGCAGCACCGTCATCTCCGGCCGCACGTGGAACGACAGATCGAAATCATCGTGGATGTTAGTCTCCTCGCGGTGCACCTCGGCGCTCAGCGTGCGCCAGACCGCGGCGCGCATCGCCATGTTCGACCCGTAGAGCGGCGCATGCCCGAGGACGGGCGCCATGGTCGCGTACATGCCGCCGATGTAGAGGTGCTCCCCCATCCAGTGCACGAGCGGCGTCGATCCGTAGAAGCGCGGATCGCCGGTGAGGAAGTCGACGTCCGGGCGCTCACGGAACGTCCGCTCGATACGCTCCACCCAGTCAGGGTGGGGGCGGGAGTCGGCGTCGAGCCTCGCGATGATGTCGCCCGTGGCTGCGTCATAACCGGCCGCCGATGCTCGGGGTATCCCCGGGATCGGCTCGCTCACCACCCGCGCGCCGAACCTCTCGGCCACGTCGACCGTGTCATCGCTGCTGCCGTTGTCGACGATGACGATCTCGTCGGCGTGCCGGGTCTGCCGCGCGAGAGCGGCGAGACACACCTCGAGCAGCCGGGCGTCGTCGCGCACGGGGATGACCACCGAGACGGAGCGCGGGAACACGGACACCATCGTTCTCCTCCCCCTGGACCGGCGGTTTCCAGACACAGTCTCCTCTGTGGACGGCCGAGCGCGGCGATTGAGCGAGGATGGTCGGATGATCCGTGTCGTCCTGTTCGACCTCGATGGCGTGATCCGGCACTTCGACGCCAGGAACACGGCGACGATCGAGCGCCGCTACGATCTCGCCCCCGGAGACATCGAGCGCATCGCCTTCGCCCGCCCGCTGATCGACGAGGTCACGACCGGGCGGATCACCCGAGCCGAGTGGGTGCGCCGTATCGGCGCGCGGGTCGGGACGGCTGCTGCCGAAGAGTGGAGCGCGCAGCCCGCGATGATCGACGACGGCGTCCTGGAGCTGATCGACGACGTCCGGGAGACAGGAATCCGCACCGCCGTACTCACCAACGGCACGGACACGATCCCGGCCGAGATCGCGGCCCACGGCATCGCCTCCCGGTTCGACGCGGTCTTCAACTCCGCCGAGATCGGATACGCGAAGCCCGACACCCGGACGTTCCGTCACGTGCTCGACGCGCTCGACGTGAAGGCGGCCGAGGTCTTCTTCACCGACGATTCGGCGTCGAAGCTCGTCGGAGCACAAACCCTCTCGATGCACACTCATCACTACCGGGGAGTCGACGACCTGCGCGCTCGACTCGTCCAGGCGGGCGTGGACGTCACGGCCGGGTGAATCGTACGCGCCTCACTCGACGGCGTCATCCGCTCGCTCGCGCCTCGTCGTGCCGCCGTGCTCCGGGATCAGACCGAAGTCGGTCAGAAGCTCTCCCATCTGCGTGTTGTCGAGTCGGTCGAGCAGCTTGCCCTTGACGAAGTTCGGACCGGGGATGTGCACCGCTTCGCCATCGCGCAATCGTGCGGTCGCCTTCAGCAGATATCGGATGTCGTACGTCGAGTTGAACACCTCCGGCACCCCGCGCTCGATGTCGAGCAGTTCGTAGGTCGCCTCCATCGCGGTTCGCACCGAGTACTCGGTGGTGAAGATCGTGTCACGGGTGGTCTCGGCGAACTGCCCGAGGAATGCGAAGTTCACGCTGCCCTCCGGCACGACCTCCGGGCGATCTCCGGCCTTGCGCGGCAAGAAGAACGAGGTGACATACGGCATCATCACCGGCACCGTCTTCGCCCCCGACGCCGCCAGTTCCGGGATGTCTTCGACAGGAACCCCCAGATGGTATAGCCACTCCTGTGCGATCTCCTCACCCGTGCAGTCCTGCATCGGCTTCTTGACGAAGTCGCCCGGCGTCTCGACGAACAGCGCGTACACCCACACCACGATCTCGTTCGGTTTCTGCGACTTGAAATGCGGCTGCCGGTTGACCGTCCAGCTCAGCAGCCAGGAGGAGTCCTTCGCCGTGACGATGCCGCCCGTGACGACCTTGCCGGAGAACGGGTCCCGCTGGGCGATCCGCTCGATGTAGGCGGGGATGCGCTCGTCGATCGTGGTGACGGTCGCCGACTCCCACTTGGTCTTGGGGATGTCGTTGCAGAACACCTCGGGGCGCCCGAAGTCGGGCGACTTCGCGGCGACCTTCTTCCAGAAGTCCCACGCCGGAGCCGGACCGTCCTTGAGCTTCGCGGGCGTGTGCTGGTCGCCGTTGTCGGAGTTCTCGGTGAGCGAGCCGATCGTCATCAGACACAGGTCGTCGGGGCCGAGGTCGACCCCGCCCGCCTCTCCGTCGGCGATCCAGTCGATGCGCGTGGCCTGCTTGCGGTCGTCCGTGATGTCGAAGCGCACGTCGGTGACCGTGTGGTGGAAGCGGAACTTCACACCGTGATCGTCGAGGAACTTCTGCATCGGCAGCACGAGCGACTCGTACTGGTTGTACTTGGTGAACTTGAGCGCGGACAGATCCGGCAGCCCGCCGATGTGATGCATGAACCGGTGCAGATACAGCTTCATCTCCAGCGCGGAGTGCCACTCCTCGAACGCGAACATCGTGCGCCAGTACAGCCAGAAGTTGCTCGCGAGGAAGTCCTCGCCGAACACCTCGTCGATGCGCTTGCCCTCCATCTGCTCGCGCGTGGCGAGAATCACATCGATGATGTCCTTCTGCGCCTTCTCCGACAGCGTGAACAGCTTGTTCGTGTGGGCATCCTGCCCCTGCTTCTCGGTCACCCGACAGAGCGAGAAGTTCGGATCGTCCTTGTTCAGCCAGTAGAACTCGTCGAGCACGCTGGCGTCCTCGATCTCGAGAGACGGTACCGAGCGGAAAAGGTCCCAGAGGCACTCCATGTGGTCCTCGAGCTCGCGCCCGCCACGGATCACGAAGCCCTTCTCCGGATACTTGATGCCGTCGAGCGCTCCGCCGGGAAGGCCGAGTTCCTCGAGGATCGTGATCCGCTCCCCGGCGATCTGGCCGTCGCGGATCATGAAGATCGCCGCAGCCATCGCGGCGAGCCCTCCCCCGACCAGCCATACGGTCTTGTCGTCAGCACCCTCGGGCTTGCGTGGCCGCGCGAACGCCTCGTAGTTGCCGTTGCTTCGATACATGCCGATCTTCCTTCCCACCCACCGGTCGATTCGCGACCAGTAGACAGGAGCGCCGCGACGAAGGGAAGAGGAAGCCCGTCATCTCACCCGCTGAAGGCGAGGCTGGGAGAATCGACGCATGACGGAATCCTTCGAGACGCTGATCGAAGCCGGACGCACCGCAGACGTCACAGGGTGGGACTTCGCGTGGCTGGACGGACGGGCGACCGAAGAACGGCCGCCCTGGGGGTACGCCCGGTTGCTGTCCGACCGCCTCGCCGGAGCGTCGGCCTCGCTCGACATCCAGACCGGGGGCGGTGAGGTGCTCGCCGAAGCCGCGTCGTTCCCGCCTGTCGCCGCGGCGACAGAGTCGTGGCCTCCCAATGTGGACCGGGCGACGCGGCTGCTGCACCCTCGTGGCGTGGTGGTCGTCGCCGACCCCGATGAGCCGCCGCTCCCCTTCGCGGGGGAGGCCTTCGACCTGGTGACCAGCCGGCACCCCGCGACGATCTGGTGGTCGGAGATCGCCCGGGTGCTGACGCACGGCGGCACGTACTTCGCCCAGCACGTGGGTCCGGCGAGCGCGTTCGAGCTGATCGAGTTCTTCCTGGGGCCGCAGCCCGACGCGCGGCGGGGTCGTCATCCCGACGACGAGCTCTCCGCCGCAGAGGCCGCCGGTCTCCAGGTCGTCGATGTGCGCACCGCTCGCCTGCGCATCGAGATCCATGACGTCGCCGCCGTCGTCTATCTGCTGCGCAAGGTGATCTGGTGGGTGCCGGGCTTCACCGTCGACGACAATCTCGACCGGCTCCGCGATCTGCACGACCTCATCCAGGAGGGTGGACCGTTCGTCGCGCACTCGACCCGTCACCTCATCGAGGCCCGCCGCCCTTAGCGGACTTGCGCTCCGCTGCCGGCGCCGCGTCAGTACACGGTCCCCATCGCCGCACGCACCTCGTCGAGGGTGACGTCCGCGATCGCACGGGCGTGCTCGTTGCCGCGCTGCAGAACGGAGCGCACGAGGTCCCCGTCCGCCGCGAGTTCTCGCCGTCGGGCCCGCAGAGGCGCCAGGAAGTCGTTCACCGCCGTCGCGGTCAGCGCCTTCAGCTCGCCGCTGCCACCGTCTCCGACGGCAGCGGCCAGTTCCTCGGGCACGGCGCCCAGGCACAGAGCGGCCGTCGACAGCAGCGCCGAGACGCCGGGCCGACGCTCCGGGTCGAACGTGATCCGCCGCTCCTGGTCCGTCCGCGTGCGTCGGATCACGGCGACCGTCTCATCCGCGGTCATCGACAGGGCGATCGCGTTCCCGTAGCTCTTCGACATCTTCCGACCGTCCAGCCCTGGAACCTCTGGGGTCGCGGTGATCAGCGCATCCGGAACGGGGAAGATCGCCCCGTAGCGTTCGTTGAACCTCCGGGGCGATCACCCGCGTCATCTCCACGTGCGGCAGGTTGTCCTTCCCCACCGGCACCAAGTTCCCCTTGCAGAAGAGGATGTCGGCGGCCTGATGCACCGGGTAGGTCAGCAGCAACCCGCTCAGGGCGCGACCCGACGCCTCGAGCTCGGACTTGACCGTGGGGTTCCGGTGCAGTTCGGCTTCGGTGACGAGGCTGAGGAACGGCAACAGCAGCTGGTTCAGCGCAGGGATCGACGAGTGCGTGAAGATCGTCGTCCGCTCTGGATCGATCCCCGCGGCGAGGTAGTCGAGCACGGCGCCGTGCACGTTGTCGCGCACGTGCGCCGTCGTATCCCGATCGGTGATGACCTGGTAGTCGGCGAGCACGAGGAACGTCTCGACCCCGGCATCCTGCAGCCGTACCCGCTCCCGGATCGTGCCGAAGTAGTGCCCGAGGTGCAGCGCCCCGGTGGGGCGCTCCCCCGTGAGCACACGGAACCTCTCCGGATGCCGGGCCACGGCGTCGGCGACCTCCGTCGAACGGCGTGCGGTCGCGGTGAACGAATCCATCTGTCTCTCCCTGAATCGGGAGCCGCACGGAGTTCACGGGTGCTGTTCACGAACTGCCGTGCAGCCCATGAACATACGTCAACCGGCTGCTATCGCAGCCACCACCATGCAGAGCGGTTGATCGTCATGGAACAGATGCTATCGCGCACCGCGACCACGAGTTCACGGAGCGAGCCCCCGGTGACCGCTCAGGGCGTGAGCCGGTGCAGGTCGCGCGGGAACAGCGTCACCTCCCGGATGTTCGACGCCTCGATGAGCCGCGATACCCAGCGCTCCAGCCCGATCGCGAAGCCGCCGTGCGGGGGCATGCCGTGCGCGAACGCGGAGAGGTAGGAGGCGTAGGCATCGGGCGACTCACCGCGCGCCTCGATGGCGGCGACGTAGTCGGAGTGCCGGTGCAGTCGCTGTCCGCCGGTGACGAGTTCGAGCCCACGGAAGATCAGGTCGAAGCTGTTGCTCCAGCGCGGGTCGTCGGTCTGGGGGTGCGTGTAGAACGGGCGTTTGCGCATCGGGTACCCCTCGACGGCGAGCACGTCGCTGCCGTACCGCTCCCGCGCCCACTCCCCCAGCGCGCGCTCGTGCGCCGGCGCGAGGTCGGGCTCGTCTTCCGGGGCGCCGACCCGTCGAAGCGCGTCCTGGAAGTGGATCACCGGGATCTCGTCGGGGATCGCGGGGAGCGCGATGTCGAGGCGCTCGACGGCGTCGCCGCTCTCGGTGCGGATGCCGTCGATCATGCCCGCCAGCACCCGATGCAGCAGCGCGAGCACGTCGCGGTGGTCGTCGATGAAGCCCAGCTCGGCGTCGAGCGACACGTACTCGGCGAGGTGCCTCACCGTGTCGTGCGGCTCCGCACGGAACACCGGGCCTGTCTCGTAGACGCGCTCGAAGACGCCGACGAGTTGCTGCTTGAAGAACTGCGGGCTCTGCGCGAGGTACGCGGTCGAGCCGAAGTAGTCGACCGGGAACACGTTCGCCCCCGACTCCGTCACGGAGTCGACGAGCTTCGGCGTCTGGATCTCGGTGAACCCCTCGGCGTCGAGCGTGCGACGGAATCCGCGCAGGCTCGCCGCAGTCAGCTCCCACTTCGCCCGCTGCGCAGGGTGGCGCCAGGTGACGGCGGCATGGTCGAGCACGGTCGGCAGCGCCGCGTCGAGCGTGGGACGCCAGAGCTCGACGACCGGCGTGTGCGCAGGTTCGGAGAGCAGGGTGATCTCCGGCGCCGTCACCTCGATCCCGCCGGGGGCATGGGCGTTCGCGGTGGCCGTGCCTTCGATGCGCACGATCGTCTCCTCACCGGGCAGACCATCCACCGGCAGCTGTTCGGGTCGGAACACGATCTGCGCGAGCCCCGTGCGGTCGCGCAGGATCAGGAACGACACGGTGGCGAGTTCCCTGCGCCGATGAACGTGACCCAGGAGCGTGATCCGGGCACCATCGGGCATGGTGGAGAGTTCCGTGGCGAGCGTGCGGGCGGGGTCGGATGGCGACATGATTCCTCCAGGTGGCGAAAGCCCTGGAGGTGCGGGCGGGGGCTAGATCGCGGTGCCACCACACCTTCGCCGATCGCTCATCGGCCTCTCGTCGATACGCCGGACGCGCGGGAGCCGCTCGCCCCGAGAGGCCGAGGGTCGTCACTCCTCGCAGCTGCCGCCGCCAGCGTAGCATCGGGCTCCGGCTCGCTCACATCGCTCCCGCCTCGCGTCTCGCTCACCAGCACGGCCGCGACACCCGCCGCGCAGAGTCCGAATCCGAGGAGGGTGACGCCGGTGAGCGGCTCGCCGAGGAGGAGCGCCCCCGCTGCCGCGGTGGTCGGTGCGACGAGGAACAGCAGCGCGTTGAGCGCTGTGATGCCCACCCGGCGGAGCAGCCACCAGTACAGCCCGTACGCGGCGAGCGTCGGAGAGGCGGCCGCGAACCCTGCTGCCAGCCAGAACGACACCGACGCCGGAGGAACGAGAGCCCCGGACACCGCGGCGATCGGCACGAGCGCCACGGTCGTCACCGTCACGTGGATGGCCAGGGTCAGGAGGGTTCCGGTGCGCGGAGCCGAGCGCCGTTGCAGGAAGGTGCCGACGATCAGGCACGCCATCGCGAGAGCGGGCCAGACGTAAGCGGCGGGATGCGCCTCTGAATCGTCGAGCTGCGACCGCACCACCAGCAGGACACCG
>NZ_QOAY01000167.1:19713-45755 GCF_003314775.1 Microbacterium sp. H6
GGCTCCGACCACGAGTCCGAGCCACTGCGCACCGCGCACACGCAACCCGAGCAGCGGCCCGACGAGGACCGCGACGATGAGCGGCTGCACCGCATCGATCAGCGCGGTCGTTCCGGTCGCGACCCCCGCGGCGATCGCCGCGTAGACCGACACGCAGTACCCGAACTGCGCGAACAGGCCGATGAGCGCCTGCCGCCCGAGATCCGCCCGGCTCACGCCTCGCGCTGCCCCTGTGGCGGCGACGGCCACGAGCAGGACCACGGCCAGCGGCACGAATCGCCAGACGAGCAGTGTCAGGGGAGAGACGGCGTCGACGGCGATCGCGGGCACGAGGAATCCGGAGCTCCAGGTCACCACGAACGCCGCGGCCGCCAGAACCGTCGCCATGCCGTGAAGTAGACCGATCTGTTTACTCATCTGTGCGACTATACAGGTCTGTTTACTCAACGGCTATAGTGGAGGCATGGCCGTCCCGGTACCCGAACTCGCCCCGCTCACGCCGGGCGCCACACGCGTGCTCGACGCGGCGTCTCGCCTCTTCTACGAGCGCGGCATCCACGCCGTCGGTGTCGACACGATCGCAGAGGCGGCCGGGGTCACGAAGAAGACGCTCTACGACCGGTTCGGGTCGAAGGAGGCCCTGGTCGTCTCCTACCTGCAGCACCGCGACGCCCTGTGGCGCGCCCACGTCGCACGACACCTGGAATCCGTCTCCGGACCCGGGGTCGAGCGGGTGCTCGCCGTGTTCGACGCCGCGATCACCTGGTCCGACGAGTACAGCCCGAAAGGGTGCAGCGCCATCAACGCGAGGGCGGAGATCGGCGACGGCCACGACGGTCACCCGGTCTTCCCCGAGGTGTCGCGCCAGAAGGCGTGGCTGCTCGACCTCTTCCTCGAGCTGTGCCGCGAGGCCGGGGTCACCGAACCCGAGCTGATGTCGAAGGCGATGATGCTGCTCTACGAGGGCGCGATCGTCACGGTCGGCATGGAGACGTTCAGCGAGCCGTTCGTCGTCGCACGGCGACTCGCGCGCTCGACCCTGGTGGAGCAGGATCGAGGCTGACCCGCCCCCTCAGCTGTTCGAGGGGCGAGGAACCCTGCGACGCAGGAGCGGCACGACGGCGGACGCCACCACGACGATCGCGGCGGCGAGCGCAGCCGTGCCGAAACCGCCCGTCGCGACGACGGCGATCGTTCCGAGCACCGCGATGCCGAGACCTCCACCGAGGGCGAAGCCGACCTCCTGGATCGCTCCGACCTGTCCGGCGTCGTCTTCGACGGTGACGTCGAACAGCGCCGTCGCGGCGAGCGTCGCACCGATGCCGAACCCCAGACCGACGAGCACCAGCGGAGCAGCCACGACCTCGGGGTCGGTGAACAGCCACAGCATCC
Organism: Microbacterium sp. H6; assembly: GCF_003314775.1. Classification (NCBI taxonomy): domain Bacteria; kingdom Bacillati; phylum Actinomycetota; class Actinomycetes; order Micrococcales; family Microbacteriaceae; genus Microbacterium; species Microbacterium sp. H6. The sequence continues at coordinate 21,106 of NZ_QOAY01000167.1, forward strand.
CGACCGCCTGCAGCAGGAGCGCACCCACGGTCAGGGTCTCGGTCCGCAGCCAGCGGAGCGCGATCGGGGCGATCACCCCGCCGATGGCGATCGCGGCGGCCTGCGGCAGGATCGCGAGGCCGGCCTCCGCCGCGGGCCAGCCCCTCGTGTCCTGCAGATGCAGGCTGACGAGCAGGACGGACGCCGAGGACACCCCGCTGGCGACGAGGATGCGGGTGATCGCGGGACTGAAGCCGGGGATCGCGAACAGGCGCATGTCGATGAGCGGTTCGGGCAGTCGGCGCTGGCGCAGGATGAAGTACACGAGGCTGCCGACAGCGACCACCGCGGCGATCACCGCCGGCACGGGGGCGGCGAGCGCCTCATGCAGTGCGAAGGCGAGTGCGCCGAGGGCCACGATCGACGTGACGATGCTCGGGAGATCCCACGACGGCGTCCGCGAGCTGCGGGAGTCGGGCACCAGCCACACGGCCAGCACTCCGGCGAGCGCCGCCAGCGGGACGCTCCCCAGCAGCAGCCAGCGCCACCCTGGACCCTCCGCCAGGAGTCCGCCGAGAACGGGACCGAGCGCGCTGCCGACTCCGAAGGTCGCGGTCCACAGCCCATAGGCGAGCACCCGCTCCCTGGCGTGATACTTGGCCCCGATCGTGGCGACCACCCCGGCGACGACGAACGCCTCGGCCACACCGAGGAGCGCCCGGATCACGATGAGCAGCAGACCGCTCTGCGCGAATCCGCCCACCGCGTTGAGCACGGCGAATCCGCCGAGACCGATCAGCACGATCCGTTTGCGCCCGAAGGCGTCGCCGATCCGCGCAGCGAGGATGAGGGTGGCGGCGAGGGAGAGTGCATAAACGTCGGCCAGCCAGAGCCCCTCGGTGTCGCTGAGTGCCAGCTCGCCGCGGATGGCCGGGAGCGCCGTGGAGACGCTGCTGATGGCGAGGGCGCCGATGAGTATTCCGAGGAGCAGGGGCACCATCGCGAACCAGAGACGGAGGGTCGAACGCGACGGGGACTGAGTGGGGGTGGAAGTCACGTGCTCAGTCTGTAAAGTACAGACAGAAGCTGCAAGTACTGTCATTTCTGTCATGTACTGACACTTCGGATACCGAGAAGGACGACAGAGGAGCGTGCGATGCGGGAGAAGACCGAGCGGATCGTGCGCGAGTGGTCGGAGTCATGCGATGCGGAAGTGTCCATCGCTGTGCTCGGCGGCGCCTGGAAACCGAGCATCCTCACGCTGCTGGGCGAGCACGAGGTGCTGCGGTTCGGGGAACTCGGCCGCCTGTTGGAGAACCCGACAGCCCGCGTGCTCACCCGACAGCTGCGCGAGCTGGAGGAAGACGGCCTCATCACCCGCACCGTCTACCGGCAGGTGCCGCCGAAGGTCGAGTACCGCCTCAGCGAGCTGGGCACGAGCGCGACGCCCCTGCTCGTCGAGTTGACGCGGTGGGGCACGCAGTACGCCGAGCAGCAGCGCGCTGCGACGACCGTCTCCTGAGCCCGCGGTGTGAGTTCGCGGGGTGGGTTAGCGGGGGCCGGTCACTCGCTGTCGAGGAAAACCCCGACGCGATCGGCCTCGTACACGAACTGCAGCGCCGTCCCGTCGGGGAAGCGCTCGGTCAGCTCCTTGGGCATGTTGGTGTCGAACGGCACCTCGACGGTCGCGGGGAACGCGCCGACGGCGCACCCCGTGTACATGGGCCCGTCGTAGGTCCAGCCGTTGGACGAGTCGAAGTCGTCCTTGTCCGGCACCTGATCCGCTCTGGCCACCGTGAGGCAGTCCGAGCCGACCGAACCGTTGTAGTAACCGCCTGAGCTCTCCACGATGACCAACCCGTAGAAGTCGAACACCGCGGAGCTCGGACCCACCCCCATCCATCCGGCCGGGATCACCACGTCGGAGGTCGCGTCGAGCGTGGCGATCTGCGGAGCGCCGGCGGAGGAGGCGACGGGGGTGACCTTCACCAGGGCGAACGTGACGGCAGCCGACATCGCTGCCGCCGCGACGATCGCGACCACCCACAGGATCCTCGTCGTGCGCACCGAGAACCACGCCGCCAGACGCTCGGCGGGTTCCGCCGTCGGCGGGGCCGCATCGGCGTCGTCGGCCGAGGTGTCGAAGACGCCGAGCGCATCGCCTTCCGCGTCCTCGGGCTGTCGCCTCGACCGTCTGGCGCGGCTCACCGGTTCCGCAGCGCGCGTCGGCTCCGAGTCGATGGTCTCCATCGCCGGTGCGGGCGGGACGACGTCCTCGGCCCTGGGCCTCGGCTGTCTCCGTGCCTCCAGCTGCTGGAGCCGTCGGAGTGCGGCGGGATCGTCCTCGATGTCCGCCGTCGGACCATAGGCGCGGGCCCGGAGGGCGCGAAGCTCTTCATCAGCCGCAGTGCTCATCTCCGGCATCGTCTCACACGGCGGAGCTCAGCCGCAGAACGCCGAGGCCGAGTCCTTGAGCTGTTCGATCGCTTCGACCGTCTCCGGAGCCTGCAGGTCTGTCATGCCGCCGATCTGCGTGACGCCGGAGCGGATCAGATCGCCCAGCTGTCCGTCGACGTTCGCCGCGATCCCCTCGAGCGAGGCGACGAGGTCGTCGCGTGCGGCGTCGGCCTGCTCGGCCGAGACCGCGCCCTGATCGAGCAGCGCCTGGTACTGCCCGTAGGCATCGTCGATCGTGGTGCAGGTCGCCTGCACGTCGATCCCGACGGCGTCGCCCGCCATCTGCGTGACCTGCGAGCAGCCGGCGAGCGCCCCGGCACCGAGTCCGGCAGCGAGGACGAGAGGAAGGACCACGATTCGGCGCATGGCACGAGGGTAGCCGCTCGACCTGACGAGCCCCTGCGACCCGCCTCGGCGCCTCTGCTCGGAGCCTATGCACGGGCGCCGCCGTCTATCATCGCAAGCGCGCGGTGTCCGGGAGGTGGGGTGGGATGAAGATCATGCTCGTGGACGACGACGCGGAGATCCGTCTCGGTTTCACCACCGCGCTGCGACGTCGCGGTCACACCGTCGAGACCGCCGAGGACGTCGCCTCCGCACGCCTGCTCGCGGAACGCACGACCCCCGACGTCGCGATCATCGACGTCATGCTCCCCGACGGCGACGGGTTCTCGCTGTGTCGGGAGATCCGGGCGCGCTGGGGCTTCCCCACCGTGATGCTGACCGCCCGTGACGAGGATGCCGACGTCGTCGTCGGTCTCGACGCGGGAGCGGACGATTACATCGCCAAGCCGGTCAGCGTGGCCGTGCTCGAGGCACGTCTTCGGACGGTTCTGCGTCGCAGCTCCCGGCTCACCGCGGAGCCGCTGCGGGTCGGATCCCTCGAGCTGCACGAGGACTCGGCGGAAGCCCTGGCGGGGGGCGAGGCCCTGCCGCTGAGCGCGACCGAGTTCCGCCTGCTGCATGAGCTGGCGCTGAACGACGGGCACACCCTCAGCCGTTCGCGCCTGATCGACGCCGTCTGGGCGCAGTCACCGCCCGACACCTCCCGCGTCGTCGACACCGCCATCCAGCGGCTGCGTGCGAAGCTGACCGCTGCGAACGTCGCGACTCCGCAGCTGGAGACCGTGCGCGGGATCGGATACCGGCTGCGATGACGGCCCGTCGCCGGCTCACGCTCCGCACCGCCATCGCCCTCGCCCTCATCGGCAGCACGGTCGCCGTCTCCGTCCTCGTCACCGGCGTCGTCGTCTTCACCGCGGGCAGGATCGTCTACGAGTCCAGGCAGCAGGGTCTGCTCGATGAGTTCTCGACGACGGCGGATGCCCTGTTCACGTCCATCTCCACGGTGTCTCCCGAAGACACGTGGAGCTACTATGCCGAGATCCTCCCCGGCGAGACGGTCATCATCGACCTCGGCAGTGGCCGCAGCGCGGGCGAACTCCGACCGGATCAGGTGCCGGGCGCCCTGCGCATCGACGACAGCCGCCGCTCCGGCGAGGTGACCTCGCTGATGACCACGCTCGACGACCGAGAGGTGTTCTTCGTCTCCGTCGTCCGCGACGACCTCCCCCAGGACCCGAGCGGCCGCCTCGCCGTGGTCACCGCGTACTCGATGCAGCCGCAGCAGGAGCAGGTGCGGGAGCTGGTCGTCTCCGGGGTGCTCCTCAGCGCGGGCGTCGTGGTCCTCGTCGTCCTGCTCGAGCGCCTGCTGGGCGGTGCGCTGACGCGTCCGCTCCGCCGCCTCGTCGACACGGCGCGGGCTGTGGGCTCCGGCGAGGGCCCTCCGGCGTGGAAGCCGTCGTTCGACGACGTCGACCGTGTGGCCGACGCACTCCGCCTCTCTTCAGAACGCCTGGGCGACACCATCAGGCGGCTTCGACAGCGCGAGGCGGAGTCGAGGCAGCTCGTGAGCGACGTCGCCCACGAGCTGCGCACCCCCCTCACCTCGATGATGGCGGTCGACGAGATGCTCGACGACGACGAGCAGACGACGGCCGAGGAGCGAGCGGTCGCCACAGCGGTCGTGCGCACGGGGACGCGCCGACTGCACACCCTGATCGAGCACCTGCTCGAGCTCTCCCGCCTCGACGCCGGAGTCGCACGCGTGCACCGCACGACCGTGGTGCTGCACGACCTGCTCGCCGATGTGGTCGACACGACGGGAGTCGACGTCGACGAGCTGTCGGTCGCGCCGAGCCTGCGACTGCGTACCGATGCGGCACGACTGCACACCGTGGTGGCCAATCTGCTCACGAACGCCTCCCGCCACGGGCGCCCGCCGGTCGTCATCCGCGTGCGGGAGGACGGTGACGTGCTGCACATCGACGTCGGCGACCACGGGCCCGGCATCGCCGGCGCCGACAGCGAGCGGGTGTTCGACCGGTTCGTCACGACGGATCGGTCGCGCTCAGACGGCGCCGGGACCGGACTCGGACTCGCGATCGCTCGTGACAACGCCCGCCTCCTCGGCGGTGATCTCGCGCTGCTGTCCGGATCCCCGGGCGCGACCTTCCGGGTGACCGTTCCTCGGCTGTGACACTCGTGTGACATTCGTGCTCGACACTGGCTGCTCGCCGATGCCGAGAGGTCTTCCCCATGAGTCTTCCCCCGCTTCCAGCTCTGAGCCGACGGCGCCGGAGGCGCCTCCGGCGCTTCCTCACCCTGGCCGCCGTCGCGGTCCTGGTCATCGGCGGGGGCACGGTGGCCGTCGCGGCGCTCCGGCTGTCCCAGAACGTCACCACGGTCGAACTGCACCCCGCCCGTACGGATGAGCCTCCCGTCGTGGCGGATTTCGACGGCGCATTCGATGTGCTGCTCGTCGGCTCGGACGGCCGCGCGGGGCAGGGAGCCCAGTACGGAGAGGGCGGAGACGTCGAAGGCAGCCGGAACGACGTCACCCTGCTGCTGCACGTGAACGACGCTCACGACGCGGCGACCGTGATCTCCTTCCCCCGCGATCTGCTCGTCGACATGCCCTCCTGCAGCGATCCTGACACCGGGAAGACGTGGGCTGCGGGGCACCGGGTGCAGTTCAACGAGTCGCTCTCCCGCGGCGGGCTGGGCTGCGTCGCCTCGACGGTCACGGCCCTCACCGGTATCGATCTCGCCTACGCGGCGGAGATCAGCTTCACGGGCGTGATCGATGCCTCGAACGCCGTCGGCGGCGTGCCGATCTGCTTCGCCGGCCCCGTCCACGATCGCCACTCCGGACTGGAGATCCCCGAGGCCGGGACCTACGACCTCAGCGGCGAGCAGGCCCTGGCGCTTCTGCGTTCGCGCTACGGCATCGGGGACGGGAGCGATCTGGCTCGCATCTCGACCCAGCAGGTGTTCCTCTCCTCGCTCGTGCGGACGCTCCGTGACCAGTCGACCCTGACCGACCCGGTGAAGCTGTACGGCATCGCAGACGCGGCGACCAGGAATATGACGCTGTCGACCCCGCTCGCCGACCTCGGCACGCTCGCCTCGATGGCGAAGGTGTTCAGCGACCTGCCGCTCGAGAACATCGCGTTCGTGTCGTACCCGCACCTTCCCGCGGGTGACCGCGTCGTCCCCGACGAGCAGTCGGCCGCCGCGCTGATGGAGCGGGTGATCTCCGGTGAGACGGTGAGCATCAGCTCCGACCACACCGGCCGTGGCAGCGAGCTCTCCCCGCCGGCCACCCCGCCGTCCGCCGACTCCGAGGACGCGGAGACGACGCCACCGGAGACGACAAAGCCCGATACGACACCGCCCGATACGACACCGCACGATACGACACACCCCGATGCGAACACCCTGCCGTCGAACGTCGACGGGCAGAGCGCGGCCCAGGACACCTGCGTGCGTCCGAACGTCAGATAGCGCCGCCGCGACAGGTCAGTGGTCGCGTGCGGGTGGATCGAGCGGGACGCGGGAGTTCAGGATGAGCAGCGCGACGCCCCCGACGGCGGAGATCGCGGCGGGGATCCAGAACAACTGGGGAAGGCCGAGCCACAGCGAGCCGATGCTTCCCACGAAGCCTCCGACGGCGGCGTTGATCGCATAGGAGCTCATGAAGACGCTCGTGGCCATGCCGACGCGGGTGGGGACCAAGCGTTGGGCCACGGTGATGCCCAGCACTCCGAAGGTCGCGATCACGCCTGCCATCAGCACCTGCCCCACGAGGAGCGGGACGATGTGCGGCGTGATCTGGCCCGCCGCAGCATAGGAGATGTGCGCGGCGACCGCCATCAGCGCACCGGCCGTGAGCACGCGGGCGAGGCCGAAGCGCGTCGCGAGTCGTGCGGCGAACGGCATGAGGAGGAGCTCGACGAGGGGCTGGAAGCCGATGATCGCCCCGCGCACGCCGGCGTCGACGCGCAGCTCGCCGTCCATGTACAGCGGCAGGTAGGCGAGCTTCACGGTCTCACCGCACATGATGAGCACGTAGATCGCGGTGAAGACCAGGAGCGGCAACATGGAGCGCGGGTGCGGAACGGGCGGCTCGGTGGGCGAGGAGACGGCCTGGCCTGGCTCACGGATCGGCGTGGACAGCGCCCGCCGTGCCGCGGCCGAGTCGGACTTCACACCGATGAGCGGCACGAGCGAGAGCAGCACGCAGAGGCCGGTCACGAGCAGCAGGGGACGCAGACCGATGACAGCGCCAAGGACGGCGCCGATGACCGGCCCGACGATCCACCCGAACGCCATGGCCATCCGCATCACGGCGACGACCTCGTTGTCGGCGGGCGTCGGCCTGCGGTTGAGCTCGTCCCGCACCGCGGCCTGCAACTGCGCCGCCCCCGCTCCGGCTGTGCTCAGCAGCAGCATGTTGATGGCGAACGGCATCCACGCCTGCATGGCGACCGCCATCAGGACCCATCCGAGGAACCCCGCGATGGCGGAGAGCCGGAAGACCAGCAGTCGCGAGCCGGCGCGGTCGGACAGTGAGCCCACGAGGTATCCGGCGATCGGCGCGGTGAGGTTGGTCAGGAAGTAGAGGCCGGCCTGAGCCGTGGACAGATGCAGCTCCCCCACGAGGAACAGCGTGATCTGCGGGACGGTGACGGAGATCCCGATACCGGAGATGACCAGGCTGATGAAGACTCCGCGCAGGAGCCGGGAGCGGAGGATGTAGCGCGACGCGGACAGCGGTCTGCTCGACGATTCCGCGGTCTCCGAAAGCCGAGATGCCACGCAGAACCATCCTCGTGTGCCGTGCGAAAGGGGGGAACGGCCATGCTATCGAGGACGGAGCGCGTGGAGACTCGAGCCGGCGGTGCCGGCTCGAGTCTCCACTGCCGCTGTCCGGACTGCTGCTGTCCGGACGCCCGCTATCCGGCTGCGGCCGTGAGCGTGAACGGGACGGTCGCGGCGTTTCCCGCGACGTCGTACACGACCAGGGTGTTCGCCCCGGCGACGGCTCCGAAGGCTCCGGGCTTCGCGAAGTTGAGGTCGGACCAGACGTTGTCCGTCAGATCCTTCGCCACCCCGTTGAGGGTCAGTCGATCCACCTTGCCTGCGTCGTGGAGCTTGTACGACACCAGACTGTGGGCGCCGTCGGCCCCGACGGTGAACTGTCCGCCGTCCTTGACCGTGACCGTGGGGGCGGTGACATCGAGCGTGAAGTTCACGGTGGTCGTGTTGCCGGCCACGTCGTGCACAACGAGCGTGTTCGAGCCTTCCACTGCGCCGAACGCCCCTGGCACGACGCCGTTCAGGTCGGACCAGACATCGTTCGTCAGATCCTTCTCGACGCCGTTGAGCGTCAGCCGATCGATCTTGCCGGCATCCTGGAGCTTGAACGACACCTTGCTGTAGACGCCGTCACGTCCGACCGTGAAGTCGGGCCCGCTCTTGACGGTCGCGATGGGTGCGGTGGTGTCCTCGGCAGCGGCCGTGACCGAGAGGTCGCGAAGACGCCCGAAGTTGTCGAACGAGCCGAAGCCCACCCGCCCCTCGGGGAAGGTCTTGTCGTTCGCGGTCATCAGCGGGGTGTCGAGCCCGTCGACGTAGACGGCGATGTCGCCGCTGTCGGCACAACGGAGCACGCGCACGTCGTGCCACTCCTCGTCGGTGACCGCCGGCGGTGCACCGACAGCGCCGTCCCACTGGTCGTCGATCCGCTCCCGGTCGGCCTTGTCCACCTTGAAGATGCCGTTGTGCGGGTAGATCGAGTTGTCCTGCGAGAGGTGCGCGTAGTAGTACTCCGTGTCCGACTTCCACCCGAAGACGATGATGACGTCGCGGTTGTTGACCGATGCCTTCTCGTCCAGCCGCACCTGCCCGGTGAGGTCGAACGAGCCGAGCTCTTCACCCTGCGTGAGCACGGCGTACTCGAACGGTCGGCGGATCCCGTCGTTCGGGTTGGTTCCCGCCTCGGTGAGCACGACCTCGTCACCGGGGAAACTCCACTTGGCCGGAGTCCGCGGCGCCCAGTCGTCCTTCGCCATCACATCGGTGAGGGTCTCCCCGTCCGGAGTGCACGCGGGCGGGGCCGGCGGCACGACGGGCGGCACCGCGTACAGCGCGTACTGCGCGGCGACCTGTTCCGGCGTCGGCACCGTGTCGAGCAGCATGATGTCATCCATCCGTCCGTTGAACGGGTTGGCCTCCTTCGTGTTCTGCGGGAAGCTCCCGCCGATCTTGATGCCGGCCGGCGCGGTGTCTGACGTGGACCCCTCTCCCCACGGATTCGCCGCGGTGTACTTCCCCGCGAGTTCCTCGCCGTTCATGAACAGCTTCATCTCACCCGCGGCGAAGTCGAAGGTCGCGGCGAGATGCACCCACTGCCCCTTCTTGAGGATCTCGTTCCAGGGCAGGTCAGCCGCGAACGTCCAGGAGCCGGCACCGTCGACGCGGCGCCCGAGTGCCACGAGCTTGAGTTCGCCGTCGACGGTGATGACCTCGAGCAGCGCCCGCACGGCATGTCCGTCGGAGGTGCCGGTGAGCACGCCCGCGAGGCCGATGGCGTTGTACACGTCGTCGGGATTCGCGGTCCCCGAGTTCAGGGCCGGGTGGTCACCGGTCGGTTTGAACCAGCCCATGACGGACGCCTTGTCGGTATCGGCGAATCGGTCGAGCGACTCCACACCCTTCGCGTCGTAGATGCCCGCCTTCCAGTCGTCGTTCGAGGCGGTGCGCGGACTCATCTGCTGCGTCTGCAGCGCCTCGCCCGCACCCGGGTAGGCGCGATCCGCGACCCGCATCTCCACCCCGCCGTTGATCAGCGAGATGGGGGTGCCGGAGCGTCCCTGGTCGAGCTCGACCGTCGGCTTCGCGGCATCCGGGTGATCGAAGTCGTGATGCGTGACGAGGTTCGGCGCGAGCGCCGGGAGGACGAACGGGTTGGCCGGCTCATCGACCGAACGCGCACCCGTCACCTTCCAGATCTTGCCGTTCGCCTTGGACACCAGGTAGAGCTCGCCGTCGGCATCGGAGCCGAACCGCAGGTCGACACGCTTGTCGCCCACCAGCTCCTGGAACGTGGTCTCGACGCCGTCGGCGAAGACCCGCAGCTCCTCGATCGTGGCGAGGTCGGCGATGTCGCCGTCACCTCGCACCATCTCCTCCGCATCGGTGGACAGCACCCAGCCGCGCACCAGATCGGTGAAGAGGTAGCGCCCCTGCAGCTCGGGGATCTCGCCGCGGTAGACGAACCCGCCGTTCACGGCCACTCCCGCATCGCCGGTCTGACCGGGGTCGCGGTTGTGGTCGTAGGCGGCCACCGGGTAGGTGTAGCCGTTCTCGGCATCGTCCTCCGGCAGCGGGAAGATCTGTCGGTTCTCCGCCAGGAAGGAGCCTTCGCGCACCGACCAGCCGAAGTTGTCTCCCGGTTCGACGGCATAGATCGACTCGACCTGCCATTCGCCGATGTGCGCGAGGTACATGGTGTGATCGCCCTCGGTGTCCCAGCTGATGCGGTGCGGGTCGCGCATGCCGACGGCGTAGATCTCGGGAAGAGCACCGGACTCGTCGACGAACGGGTTGTCCCCCGGCACGCCGTACTCGCCGTTCTCGCTGTCGTCGCCTGTCGGATTCACGCGCAGGATCTTCCCCTGCGGCGTCGCCAGGTCCTGCGGGTTGCCGTTGCCTACACCGTTGCCGCCGTCGCCGACGAGGATGTACAGGTTGCCGTAGTCGGCGTCGCCCGCGGAAACGGTCGGGTTGAACGCGATCTGCTGCACGGTGTGCACGCGTCCGGCGAAGGGGATCCGCATGACCTCGCGGTGCGTTCCCGAGAAGGTCTCAGCGGAGGGATCGCTCGCCTTCCATTCGGTGATCACGCTGTGGAATGCCGTGGTGCCGAAGGCCGGGAAGTCGGGAGTGTCTTCGGTCAGCGCCGTGCCGCCCTCGGTGTGAACGGTGTAGAACAGCCCGTTGTCGGCGAAGTCGGGGTGGAACTCGGCGGATCCGAGACCCGTTCCGAGCCCCGCGCTGTTGTGGAAGTTGTCGATGAACTCGTTGCGGACGTTGAGGTACGGCACGTACTCGCCCGATTCCTTGTCGACCAGGTAGAGGATGTCGTTGTTGTCGGGGACCATCAGCCGACCGGAGTCGTCCGGCACCTCATCGAGGTGCGTGATGCGGTTGTGGCGCACCAGGCGCTGGTCCTGCGTGGCCGGCGTCGTCTGCGACTTCGGCAGCTGCGCGAGCTCGGTCACCTCGATGCCGAGGTCGGCGAGTGCGGGGTCGGGAAGCGGGTTGAGCAGTGGCTCGCTCGCCGTGTCGCCGGGCGCGCAGTCGCCGGGGTTGCCCGTCGCGATCGCAAGGTTCTCCCCGGTGTTGTCGACCGCGACGTCGTCGAGGAGCAGGCGCCCCGTGCTCGTGGCGCCGTTCTTCCAGAAGAACCGGTCGAGCGCGCCGTTCACGGCCTGCCGGAAGCCGAACTGCTGCTCTGTCCCCTCCGGGAGGCGGGTCTGCGCCTCGTACGCGCCACCCTGGCTGTACACGGTGACCTTGTCGGTCGCGTTGTCGGCGACGATCCACACGCACTGCCAGGCGTCCTTCGACCACACGCCGGCGGGCTTGAAGGCGCCGCCGTCGCGCACGCGCAGCACGTCGTCGTTCTGGTTGTTCACGTAGGCCCGGCTGTGCGCGTAGTCGTTCGGGGCATCCACGTCGGTGAGCCCGAACGAGGTGTCGACGCTGCCGGTGCGCAGGAACCGGAAGAACAGCGTGCCGGTGTCTCCTTCCGCGATGGCGGGGATGGCGCGGTACGACTGCTGCCCTCCCCCGACGGACTCGACGACCTGATTGTTGCCGTTCAACGGGTCGGCGATCACGCGAGGGGCGCCCGACGCCGCCCATCCGTCCTGGCCGTTCAGCGCCACGCGCTCGTACGTCTCGAAGTCGATCAGCTCGGTGAAAGGCTCCGCTGCGGTCGCGGGCGTCGCGGTCAGCAGGGCTCCGACGACGGCCGCTGCAGCGACCAGCGCACCTGTTCGTCGCACCCCGAAGGATCGAGGGGGTGGTGCCGCCGACCGGGTGCTCGAGCTTGCGGGTCGCATGATTCGTTCGTGCATCAGAAACCTCTCAACGTCGTCGTCGTGCGGTGTCGTGCCGATGGTTCGTGCCCCTTCCCCGGGGCGGCACTGCAGCGGGGAAGACGTGAAGCAGTAATGCAGTTCGGGGCGGAAGCGCTCTCGCAAGCGCTTCCGCCGAATGGACGAGAAAGGCGGAAGGAGGCAGCGACTGCCTCCTTCCGCCGAGGATCAGCCCGCGTCGGCGACCGAAGGTTTGCCGCCGAGATACAGTGCGGCCAGGGTCGGGTCGGCGAGCAGCTCGGACGCGGGGCCCGAGATGTGCACCCGGCCGAGGTCGAGGACGCACCCGATGTCGGCGGTCTCGAGGGCCCGCCGCGCATTCTGCTCCACGAGCAGCACGGCGGTCCCTGCGTCGCGCATCCGCACGATCTGCTCAAACACCTTCTCGGTCGTCTTCGGGTCGAGCCCCATCGACGGCTCATCGAGCAGAACCACCTTGGGGCTGACCATGAGCGACCGCGCGAACTCCACCTGCTTCTGCTGACCGCCGGACAGGAGGCCCGCGAGCTGCTTCCACCGCTCCCCCACGATGGGGAAGAGGTTCTGCACGAACTCGACGCGCTCCTGGATGACCTTCTGGTCCTTCAGGGTGAAGGCACCCAGCATCACGTTCTCGCCGACCGTCATCTCGCGGAAGACGCTGTGCCCCTGCAAGACGTGCGCGAGTCCGTGACGCAGCATGGACTGCGGTCCCTCGCCCGTGATGTCCCGGCCGTCGACGGTGATGTGTCCGGATCGGGGCTTGAGCATGCCGCTGGCCACCTTGAGCACGGTCGACTTGCCGGCGCCGTTCGGGCCGACCAGGCACACCACCGATCCCGGTGGCACTTCGACCGTGAGACCCCTGAGCACAAGAGCGGCACGTCCGTAGCCCGCCTCGATGTCACGCAGCTCGAGCAGGTTCTTCGTTTCAGACTCCAAGGTAGGCCTCCAGGACTCGCGGGTCTTGCTGGATGATCTCCGGCGTTCCCTCGGCGATCTGGCGACCGCGGTCGAACACCACGACGTGATCGCACAGGCTCATGACCATCTCCATGTTGTGCTCGACGATGATGAACGTCTTGCCCTCGTCGTTGAGCTCGCGCACCAGGGTGGCGATGCGTCCGATGAGGGCGGGGTTCACACCTCCGGCCGGCTCGTCGAGCATGATCGTGTCGGGTTCGCCCATGAGCACGCCGGCCAGTTCGAGCAGCTTCTGCTGGCCGTAGCTGAGGTTGCGCGCCTCGGCGTGCTCGAGGTGGTCGATGCCGACGCGCCGCAGCCAACCGCGCGCCCGCTCCAGCTCATCGGGGTCGTGGGCCGAGCGCAGCTGCTGACGGATGCTCGTGCTGCGCACGGCCACGAGCAGGTTCTCCATCACCGTCATGCGGGGGAACACCCGGCACAGCTGGAAGCTGCGTCCGATGCCCGCGCGTGCGATGCGGTCGGGTGACTTGCGCGTGATCGCCTGTCCTCGATAGCGCACTTCTCCGGAGTCCGGCTTGATCATGCCGGTCACGCAGTTGAAGAAGGTGGTCTTCCCGGAGCCGTTCGGCCCGATCAGGCCGTTGACCTTGCCCTCCTGGAACGTGACCGTGGCGCCGTCGACCGCTGTGACGCCGCCGAACGACTTCGTCATCGCGACGGTGCTGAGGCTCTCGAGCGTGGCTGTGGGCTGGGCGGCTGTGTGCTGAGCCGTGGGGGCATTCATGACGACGTCTCCTTCGTCGAGGCATCCGCTGTTCCCGTCCTGTTCTGCTCCAGCAGCTCGCCCGCGGTCACCTCACGGATCGAGGCGGCGCTCGACGACCGGGTGAAGAGGCCCTTCACCGCCGGGATGATGCCGTCCGGCATGAAGAGCACGACGATGCCGAGCAGGATGCCCGTCGCGATCAGGTGGAACTGCGTGTCGCCGAACTCGAGCTTGAAGTACTCCAGCGCGATGCCGACGACGACCGCTCCGAGCAGGGGACCGAGGAGGTTCCGCACCCCGCCGAGCAGCGCCATCAGCACCATGTACGAGCCGATCAGGATCGAGAACTGGAAGATCGGATCCAGGTCGCCGAACCAGAGGGCGTAGAGTCCGCCGCCGAGCGAGACGAACAGGGCCGACAGCACGTAGGCGATCAGCTTGTACCTCGTCGTCGGCACGCCCAGCGCCTGGGCTTTGTCCTCGTCTTCGCGGATGGACTTCAGCGCCGTGCCGAACTTCGACCGGTCGATGATCCACCACGCCACGAGGGCCACCGCGAGGAGGCCGGCGAACAGATAGTAGAAGATGCGGTGGTGCTCCGGCCGCAGCACGTCGAAAGGACGCGGGACGTTCAGTCCCTCCGATCCGCCGGTCACATCCCGCCAGCTCTGGAACACCAGGAGCATGATCAGCACGAAGGCGATCGAGACGATCACGAACGAGGCTCCGCGCACGCGGAGGGCCGCGATACCGATCGGGATCGCGATGACCGCCACGAGGACCGCGGCCAGGATCCAGGCCAGGAATCCCGGGAGGTCGAGGTACTTGATCAGCAGCCCGGTGCCATAGGCTCCGAGCCCGAAGTAGGCGGCGTGGCCGAGGGAGATGTACCCCGTGAAGCCGCCCATGAAGTTCCACCCGGTCGACAGCACGGCGTAGTTGAGGATCACCACGCCCGCCGACAGGATGTAGGGGTTCGGGGCGATGGTGGGGAACGAGAGGACGAGCGCCGCCCCCACGATCAGGAGGACGATGTTCACCCACTTCGTGGAGGTCCTGCGGACCGGGGCGGGTGGAGCGATCACGACCGTCTCGGTGGCGATCGGCTCTCGGCTAGAAACGCTGGGCAAGACGACCTCCGAAGAAACCTTGCGGACGGAACATGAGCGTGGCGAACAGGGCGACGTAGAAGATCGTCTGCGCCCACGTCGGCCCCAGCGGGAGCTGGAGCAGGCTCTGCGCGACCCCGAGCACGAGGGCGGCGATGGCGGCACCGGGGATGCTGCCGAGGCCGCCGACGACGATGATCGCCATGAGCGGGCCGATCCAGTGCCAGTGCAGCGAGGGGTAGATCGTGGCGTCGAGCGAGAGCGCGGTGCCCCCGATCGCCGCCGTCGCGAGTCCGAGCCCGAATCCGTAGCCGGCGACGCGGTCGGTGTTGATGCCGACCAGCCGTGCAGCCTCGGGGTGCTGGATCGTCGCCCGCAGCGCCTGGCCGAACTTGGTGTACTTGAGCAGCACGAACAGGAGGGCGAGGGCCACGGCCGCGAGACCGAAGGCGATGAGCTTGACCACCGGAACCTGCGCGCCGAAGACCTCGAGGCTCGCGCTCGCGTACGGCAGCGGGATGCGGCGTTGGGTGCCGGAGAAGAAGAACCCGAGCGCTCCCTCGATGATGAGCGCCACCGCGAAGGTGAGCAGCACCGACATCATGGTCAGCGTCAGGGGCTTGAGCCTCGACACCAGCAGACGCTGCATCACGACGCCGGTCACGAAGAACAGCGGCACGGTGACCACGAGCGACACCAGCGGATCGATGCCCGTCTCCCGGTTGAACCACCAGGCGAGGTAGGCGGCCAGGATGAGGAAGGCCGAGTGCGCGATCATGACGACGCGCATGATCCCGAAGTACAGCGTGAGCCCGGCCGCCAGGAGGGCGTAGAGCCCTCCCAGCAGGATGCCGAGGATCAGGCTTTGCAGCAGCAGTGCTCCACTCACGCGCAGATCACCACGTCGGCTTCGGGTACAGGAAGTCGGCTTCCTTGACGTCCTCGGGGAGGACGATCAGGATCTCGCCGTCGATCCACTGCTGGATGAGGTGGGCGCCGGTGGGCTTGCCCGTCTCGTCCCAGCTGAGGGGACCGACGACCGTCTCGACCTCGTTGTCGCGCAACCAGTCGATGAGCTTCTGCTGGCAGTCGCCCTGCTCGGCGCAGCCCACGGCCTCCACCGCCGCCGCGACGACCTGACCGGTCGTATAGGCGTTCGCCTCATCCTCGGATGGCGGGTTACCGTGCATCTCGGTGTACTTCTCGACGAACTCGACGTTGCTCGGGAACTGCGACTTCGGCGAGTAGCCGGTCGGCGCCAGGATCCCCTCGGTCGCGCCGCCGATCGCCGAAGCGAACTCCGGGTTGGTGGGAGCGGTGGAGAACGCGGCGAGCTCGGGCTGATAGTTCAGCTGCTGCAGCGCGATGATCAGGTTGACCGCGTCCTGGTACTGCGTCCCGCCGATCACGATGTCGGCGTTCGACTGCGCGATCTTCGCGGCGATCGTGGAGAAGTCGGTGGTGTTGGGCGGATAGACCTCGTTCACGAGGATCTCGACGCCCGCATCCTCGAGCTTGTCGCGCAGACCATAGGCGGTGCCCTGCGCGAAGGGGTCGTCCATCGCCGCGACGGCCGCGGTCTCGGGACGCTGGTCCTCGGGAAGGGCCAGCAGGTACTCGGCGAGGTTGTTGTAGTGGTCGTTCGCGATCGCGGGGGCGGCGTAGAAGAGGTTGTCGAAGCCCTGCTCGAAGACCTCCTCTGCGGCACCGGCCGGCTCGACGAACAACATGCCGTACTCCTGCGCGACGCGGGCGGAGGGGACGACGAGACGAGTCGAGAACGGGCCGAACACGAGGTCGACGCCGTCCTGCGCTATCAGCGACTCGTAGTCGGAGACGACCCGGTCGGCGTTGGACTGGTCGTCGAGGATCTTCAGCTCGACCTGCCGCCCGAGCAGTCCGCCGTTCTCGTTGACGATGTCGCGCCAGGCTTCGTACCCGCGCTCGACGCCCTTCCCCGGCTCCGAGAAGTCTCCGGTGAGGGGAAGCGAGATGCCGATGACGATGGGATCGTCGGCGCCACCTCCCCCACCCTGGTCGCCGGTTCCGGAACAGGCCGTAACCGTGAGCGCGGCGATCGAGAGCGTTCCGATCGCCGCAGCGATCCGTCGACCGTGTCTGGGTGCAGTCATCCGAGTCTCCTACGTCATCGTAGCGAAAGCGCTTTCGTAAGCGCTTCCGCCACTATAGTGGGACGGAAGAACGAAGAGCAACCTACAGCGCAATCAGCGTCGATCTTGCTCCTCAGGGGGAGGCTTCGTGAAGCGTGAGGGCGCGCCACGACTCATCGACGTGGCCGAGGCTGCCGGGGTCTCCCTGGCGAGTGCCTCCCGAGCGATGACCGGCGGCTCGGGCATCTCCCCCGAGGTGGCGGCACACGTGCGCGTGATCGCGAAGCAGCTCGGCTATGAGCCGAACATGCACGCACGGGGCCTGGCCGGCGGGCTCGTGCCGACCATCGGACTCGTGGTGCACGAGATCGGCGACCCGTACTTCTCCGACATCGCCAGCGGCGTCATCCGCAGTGCGACCCTCGAGAACCGCTCGGTGCAGATCGCGCAGGCCGACCGCACACCCGACAGCGAGCTCGCCCAGGTGAAGTCGCTGCTGCGTCAGCGCGTCGGCTCGATCATCATCGCGGGTTCCGGGTACGCCGACTCCGATCGCGAGCAGGGCATGTCCGAAGCGCTCCTCGACTTCACCCTCGCCGGCGGACGCGCCGCGGTCATCGGTCGACACCACCTCCCCGTCGACGCCGTGCTGCCGGACAACCACGGCGCCGGCGTCTCCGTCGGGCGTCACCTGGCCGGGCTGGGGCACCGCAGGATCGGCGTCGTCGCCGGCCCCCTCGACCTCAACACGGTCGCCGACCGCATCGCCGGTCTGCGCGAGGGCACCGACGGCACCGGCGTGGAGCTCACCGTCATCTCGCGCGCGTTCACCCGCGAAGGCGGCATCGAGGGCGCAAGGGAGCTGCTCGATCGCGACGTCACGGCCATCGTCGGGCTCAACGACGCCATGGCCATCGGCATCCTCAGCGAGCTGCGACAGCACGGCATCCGCGTGCCAGAGGAGATGTCCGTCGTCGGGTTCGACGACATCGCCGTGGCCGCCGATGTGGCCCCGGCGCTCACGACTGCGCGGATCCCCATGTTCGACATGGGCCAGCACGCGGTGTCCCTCATCCTCCGACCCGCGAGCGATGAGGCGCGCACGATCGAGACCACGCACGAGCTGATCGTGCGGGGCTCCTCCGGCCCACCGCGCACTGCTCCCATCGCGATATGACAGCCCCAGTCCGACTTCTGGCTGTCATATCGCGACGGGAGCAGTCCTCAGGAGGCGCCCGCGGTCGATGACTCCAGCTTCGACATCACCTGATTGATCGTGAAGGACGCCGACTTCTGACGGGCGGGGAACTCGGCGAGGGACTGCAGCATCCGGCCCACGTAGGCCTGCGCCGGCACGAACAGGAAGACGTGGTCGAGCACCCAGTCCCAGTAGGTGTTCGAGGTGATGTCCGCGCGCTCATACGGGTCGGTGCGCAGGTTGAACAACTTCGGGAATCTCAGCTCGATGTACGGTTCCTGCCAGACCTGCAGCGTTCCCGCGGCGCGCTGCTCGAGGAACACGAGCTTCCAGTTCTCGAAGCGCAGGGCCGTGAGATCGCCGTCGTCGGAGACGTAGAAGAAGTGCCGACGCGGACTGTGCTCGACGGCGCCGGTGATGTAGTCGAGCTGGTCATGACCATCGAGGTGCACTGTGAACTGCTCGCCGTGCAGCTCGGTCCCCGCTGCCAGCCTCTCCGCGATGTCACCGTCACCCACGGCCGCCAGCAGCGTCACGAACCAGTCGTTGTGGCTCACGATGCCGTTGAGAGTCGTCCCCGCCGGGATGCGTCCGGGCCAGCGGACCATCGCCGGCACTCGATACGCGCCCTCCCAGTTGGAGTTCTTCTCGTTGCGGAACGGCGTCATGCCCGCGTCCGGCCAGCTGTTCATGTGGGGTCCGTTGTCGGTGGAGTACATCACGATGGTGTTCTCGGCGAGGCCGAGCTCGTCGAGAAGGTCGAGCAGACTGCCGACGACGTCGTCGTGATCGAGCATCGTGTCGTGGTAGTTCGACTGCCAGCGGCCGGCACGCCCCTTGCTCTCCTCCTTGGTGTGGGTGCGGAAGTGCATATGCGTGGAGTTGAACCAGACGAAGAAGGGAGTGTCGTCCTCTGCCTGGGTACGGATGAAGTCGGCCGCCGCGTCGCGGAACTCCTCGTCGACCGTCTCCATCCGCTTCTTCGTCAGGGGGCCGGTGTCCTCGATGCGCTGGGTGCCGTCGCCGTTCGCCCAGGAATGGATGACGCCGCGCGGACGGAACCGCTCGCTGAAGCCCGGGAACTCCTCGTCGGTCGGGTAGTCCGGGTGCTCCGGCTCCTCCTCGGCGTTGAGGTGATACAGGTTGCCGAAGAACTCGTCGAAGCCGTGCGCCGTCGGCAGGTGCTCGTCGCGGTCACCGAGGTGGTTCTTGCCGAACTGTCCCGTCGCGTAGCCGTGGTGCTTGAGTGCGTCGGCGATCGTGGGGTCTTCGGGCTGCAGTCCCAGCTTCGCCCCCGGCATCCCGACCTTGGTGAGTCCGGTGCGGTACGGGTTCTGCCCCGTGATGAAGGCCGCGCGCCCGGCGGTGCAGCTCTGCTCGCCGTAGTAGTCGGTGAACTTCACGCCCTCGTCGGCGATCCGGTCGATGTTGGGGGTCCGATAGCCCATCAGACCATCGGAGTAGGTGCTCAGGTTGCTGATGCCGATGTCATCGCCCCAGATGATGAGGATGTTGGGCTTCTCAGCCATGGGAGACTCCTTGCTTCAACCGGTGAGGCGAGGGCGATCACCCTCGGTCGAAGCCAAACAGTTCCCCTCACGGAAACCCAGCGGGTCTCACTCGGAGCGGGTGAGCCGGAACCCGATGTGCGACATGCCCGTGTCCTCGGCCTGCGGCGAGCGCGCCGCCGGCCGGAAGCGCAGGCAGTAGTCGGGCGAGCAGAGGTGCGATCCGCCTTTGAGAACGCGGCGCGGGATGTCGGGGAATCCCTCCTGCGCGCTCGCGGCGGCCAGGAGGTTCGTGCGCTTGCCGGCATCGACGGGGGTGTCCGAAAGGCGGAGGTGGCGCGGGGTGTAGAAGTCGGTCGTCCACTCCCAGACGTTCGCGATCATGTCGTAGAGGCCGTAGCCGTTCGGAGGGTACGAGCCGACCGGGGCCGTGCCGCCCACCCCCTGGTTGTCGTAGGGGAAGCGTCCGAGCCACGAGTTCGCCTGCGCGACGCCGCCCGGGTAGGCCTCGTCACCCCATGCGAAACGTGCACCCTCGAGACCGCCGCGGGCCGCGTACTCGTGCTCGGCCTCGGTGGGCAGTCGCATCCCCACCCAGTCGGCGTACGCGACCGCATCCTCGAACGCGACGTGCACGACCGGATGCTGCAGCCGGTCGTCGATCGACGAGTCAGGGCCGAACGGCCGACGCCAGTACGCTCCCGGCTGCCAGCGCCACCAGTTGCGCCAGTCCCCGAGGTTCGTCGGGCCCGACGTCGGCGTGAACACCATGGCCCCGGGCACGAGGTCGGCCGGATCCGCACCGGCGAAGGCCGCGGGATCGAGTGGACGCTCCGCGACCGTGACGTACCCGGTCGCATCGACGAACTCGGCGTACTGGGCGTTGGTCACCTGGTAACGATCGATGAAGAACGAGGCGACCTCGCGCTCGGGCACCGGGCGCTCATCGGGGTAGAAGTCCTCGGATCCCATCAGGAACGTACCGCCGGGGATGTGGACCATGTCGCGGGAGTTCGTCACGAGACCGAGCGTAGTGTCCGGTTCGCCCGCGGTCCGGGTGATCTGGGAAGATCATCCGCATGATCACCGTTCATCTGCGCTACGAGATCGATCCGGACAAGCTGGACGAGTTCACCGACTACGGCCGCACCTGGATCCGTCTCGTCGAGAAGCACGGCGGCACCCACCACGGCTACTTCCTGCCGAGCGAGGGCGACAGCGACGAGGCCTTCGCCCTGTTCACCTTCCCCTCCCTCGCGGAGTACGAGGTGTATCGGACGGCATCCAAGACCGATCCGGAGTGCATCGAGGCCTTCGACTTCGCGCGCAGGACGCAGTGCATCCGTCGATACGAGCGCCGCTTCCTCAGCCCGGTCTTCGACGGAGCGTAGGCGTGGACGCACCGGCCGTCGACGTCTCCGCGCTCACGGACGTCGCCACCCTGACCACCCCACGGCTGCGACTGGAACCGCTCGGCATCGCGCACATCGACGGCGTGTGGGAGGGGCTGTTCGACGAGGAGAGCATGCGGCTCACCGGCACGCGCCAGACGTTCACCCGCGAGGCGGTCGTGCGGCATCTCGAATCGATCGGCGGCAGGGACGACCGCGCGGACTGGGCGATCATCGACCTCGAGACCGGCGGGTACGTCGGCGAGGTCGTGCTCAACGAACTGGAGGTGGACGATGCGGCGATGAACTTCCGCATCGCCCTGAACCCCGGTCGCCTCGGACGCGGCTTCGGCACCGAGGCCACGCACGCCGTTCTCGACCACGCGTTCGACCGCATCCGGCTGCACCGCGTGAGTCTCGATGTCTTCTCGTTCAATCCCCGCGCCCAGCGCTCCTACGAGAAGGCCGGGTTCCGGTACGAAGGGCGGCAACGCCACACGCTGTTCTGGGACGGCGAGTGGGTCGACTCCATCCTCATGTCGGCGCTGAGCACGGACGAGCGCCCCGCACGCTGATCGGGAGGAGACGGAAGGTCGTCCGCCCAGGCGGGACCTCTGATCGGCGCTACCGCCGACCCGGCCCGTCGTCCCCGTCCTCCCTCTCGAGGTCGAGGTGCCGACGCAGGGCGGAGGTGATGTCGTCGAGGTTCGCGAGCTGCTCCGGGGACAGCGCGTCGACGAACACGTCGCGGATGGCGCGGAGGTGCGGCACGTTCGCGGACCGGAACGCGGCGGCGCCCTCGTCGGTGAGGTGCACCTCGACCCCGTGCACCCCGTCGGCACGTGGGGCCCGTCGCACGAGGCCCCTCTTCTCCATCCGCCTGAGGTGGTGCGAGAGGCGGCTGCGCTCCCAGTCGATGAGGGCAGCGAGCTCCGACGACCGCGCCGTGTGTCCTGGCGCTTCGCTCAGGGCGAGGAGCACCTGGTAATCGCCGGTGGAGAGCGCCGACGACGTCTGCAGTCGGGCGGCGAGTCGTTCCCGCAGCGTCGCTGACGTCTCGACGAAGCCTCGCCAGACGCGCAGCTGCTCGGGTGTCGGCGTACGGCGATGACGTTCGTCGGTCATGCGACCTCCCGGGAATTGATGTGTCAATCCTACGGTTGCAGCCTATTGACACGTCAATCCGGAGTGGCCGGTGACGCGAGAAAGGTCGTGGCGGACATGAAGGAACTCGAGTTCGGACTGAACTCCTTCGGCGAGGTGGCGACGGACGCAGGCCGGGTCATGTCCGACGGCGAGACGGTACGGCTGCTCATCGACGAGGCGCAGCTGGCGGAGTCCGTCGGCCTCGACGTGTTCAGCATCGGCGAGCACTACCGCGAGGGGCAGGTGGATTCCGCGACCCCCGTACTGCTGGCTGCCGCGGCGCAGGCGACGTCGACGATCGGGCTCGGCACGTCGGTGACCGTGCTGTCGACGCAGGATCCGGTGCGGCTGTACCAGGAGTTCGCCACGGTGGACGGCATCTCGAACGGCCGAGCGCAGCTCATCCTGGGGCGCGCATCGGCGATCGAGTCGTTCCCCCTCTTCGGCTACGACATCGCGGAGTACGAGCAGATCTTCGAGGAGAAGCTCGACCTGTTCCTGCGCCTGATGCGGGAGGACAGCGTCACCTGGAACGGCACCTACCGCAGTCCCCTGGAGAACGTGCGACTGCACCCTCGGATGCCGGAGGGCGGCATCCCCGCGTGGATCGGCATCGGCGGCAGCCCCGACTCCGTCATCCGTGCCGCCGAGCACGGGCTGCCCCTCATGATGGCGATCATCGGCGGTCGTCCTGAGCGGTTCGCCGGGCACGCACGCCTGTACCTGCGCGCACTGGAGCAGTTCGGTCGGCCCGAGCTCCCGATCGGGCAGCACTCGATCGGCCTGATCGCCGACACCGACGACGAGGCCAAGAACGTGCACTGGAAGTTCTGGGAGCCGGTCGTGACGCAGATGAGCAAGGAGCGCGGCTTCTATGCACCCACCCTCGAGCGCTACCGGGAGGAGGTCGACACCGGCGCCCTCTACGTCGGCTCCCCCGAGTCGGTCGCGCACAAGGTCGCGGCGGCCGTTCGCAGCAACCACCTGTCGCGGTTCGACCTGAAGTACGACATCATGCACCTGCCGAAGGATGTGCGGGAGCGCAGCATCCGTCTCTTCGGGGAGGTGGTCGCGCCGCGCGTGCGCGAACTGCTCGCGGAGGACCCGGGAGAGGGCGCGTTCGCCGACCCCGGTCTCGCCCGCATCACGAAGGACGGCAAGGCCGTCCACGCCTGAAGGAGAGCGTCATGAACGACACGATCGAGACCATCGGGATCCTCGGCGCCGGCAAGGTCGGCACCACGATCGCACGCCTGGCGCTGGCTTCGGGCTACCGCGTGCTCATCGCCGGCTCCGGCGCTCCGGAGCGCATCGCCCTGACCGTCGACGTGTTCGCCCCCGGTGCGGTCGCGACGACATCCGAGGAGGCGGCAGCCGGAGCGGACGCCGTGATCCTCGCTCTCCCGCTCGGCAAGTACCGCACCCTTCCGGTCGAGCAGCTGCGCGGCACGCTCGTGCTCGATGCCATGAACTATTGGTGGGAGACCGACGGCATCCGCGACGATCTGAGCGATCCGCGCACCTCGACCAGCGAGCTGGTGCAGGAGCACCTCTCGGGCGCACGCGTCGTGAAGGCACTGAACCACATGGGCTACCACGATCTGGAAGACGAGGCCCGACCGGCAGGAGCGCCGGGACGGAAGGCGATCGCCATCGCCGGGGACGACGCCTCGGACACCGCCGTCGTCGCGGCGCTCATCGACAGGCTCGGCTTCGATCCGGTGGTGATGGACACCCTGGCATCGGGAGCCGCATTGCAGCCGGGCACACGCGCCTTCGGCGCCGACGTCACGGCGGCGGAGCTGCGCGGGCTGATCCCGCAGCAGGTGGCGGCGCGGTGATCAGCCCGCGGCGATCCATGGGCGGGTGAAGTCGAGCACCGCGCCGCCGTCGGTGTCGGCGAGCGAGACGCCGACGAATCGCGTCGCCCCCTCCGAGCTCTGCCAACGGAACCGGTACTCGTCCGCCAGCGCTGCGGCGGCGATGGCGGACCCTGCCGATTCCGCTGTCTGCGCGTTCGCGAAGGCGCCGGTCGTCCGTGCGATGTACGCATCCAACAGCGCGCCGTAAGGTCCACCGCCTTCCGGACGCACGGCGTTCTCGACGAAGGCACTCGCGACTGCGGCCGGCTCGATCACGCTGACCCCCACGCCGAAGCGCTCGGCGACCACCGCCAGCGATTGCATGAATCCCTCCACGGCGAACTTCGCCCCGCAGTACGCATCGGCGAACGGCTGCCCGACGGCCCCGCCCACGCTCGTCACGGTGAGGATGCGACCGGTGCCGCGCTCGCGCATGCCGGGCAGCACGAGTTTGGCGAGGTTGACCGGTGCCAGGTAGTTCACGTCCAACTGCGCCTGGATCTGAGCCATCGTCAGCTGCTCCGCGGTGGCGACGCTCCCCTGCCCCGCGTTGTTCACCAGCACGCGGATACCGCCGAGCTCGGCCTCGACCTCGGCCACCAGACGTGCCGCCGCCCCGTGGTCGACCACGTCGAGGGCGCGCACGTCGAGCTCCACGCCGGCCACGGCCGCCGCCTCCCGCAGCGCTGCGGCCTTCCCCGTGTCGCG
>NZ_QOAY01000105.1:0-196 GCF_003314775.1 Microbacterium sp. H6
AGCTGGCGTTCCTGCGGGCACAGGACGGACCCGCGCAGCTCTGGGTCCTCCCTGCAGGCGGAGGTGAGGCCCGCAGTCTGACCGCTCTCCCCCTCGGCGCCGGCGCCGCGGCCTGGAGCCCTGACGGTGCCCGCATCGCCTTCACCGCCCCGGTCGACAGTGCGGCCCTCCCCGGCGAGGACAAGGACACCATCCT
>NZ_QOAY01000105.1:215-2827 GCF_003314775.1 Microbacterium sp. H6
GCCCGTCGTTCGGCTCCGACCGGCACCGACCGTCTCGGCTACAAGGCGGACGGCGCCGGAAACCTCTCCACTCTCGTGCAGCAGCTGCACGTGCTCGACGTCGCCTCCGGGAAGATCACCGTGCTCACGCGTGGACGCTCGCACGCCTCCGAGCCCTTCTGGTCGCCGGACGGCACCCGCATCGCCTACTCCGCGAGCGTCGAGGACGATGCGGACCTGACGATGCGGATCCCCGTGCTCGTGTGCTCGTCCACCGACCCGAACAGCCCCCCTGTGCAGGTCAGCGCCGCCGACGTGCAGGCGACGGCGGTGGGCTGGACCCCCGACGGTCGCCACGTGCTCGCGGCCGGGCGCACCGACACCGAGGTCGGCAACGCGGACCTGCTGCTGTTCCCCGTCGACGGCGGAGACCCGCGGAACCTCACCGCCGGCCTCGACCGCAACGTGATGCCCGGTGGTCCGGGCTACCCCGGCGGCATGCCGCAGTTCACGGAGGACGGCGACATCGTGTTCTGCCTTCGCGACAACGGCTACTCGCACGTGTACCGGGTCGCGCAGGACGGCTCCGGTGCCGCGCCTCTCGTGAACGGCACCGCGAACGTCTCGGGGCTGTCGGTCGCAGGATCGTCCGCCGCGATCGTGCTCGCCACACCGGAGTCGTTCGGCGATGTCGCGCTCCTGGACCTCTCCGACGGCACGGCGCGCACCCTCACCGACTACGGCACTCCCGAGTTCGAGCTCGTGCCCGCGGAGGAGCGCCGATTCACGATCTCCGACGGTACGGTCGTCACCGGCTGGCTGCGCCGCGACCCCGACGCCGCTGGCCCGCTCCCGCTCCTGCTCGACATCCACGGCGGGCCGCACAACGCCTGGAACGGGGCAGCGGACATCGCCCACCCTTATCACCAGGTGCTCACGCGACGCGGCTGGGCGGTCCTGACCCTCAACCCCCGAGGAAGCGACGGCTACGGCGACGCGTTCTTCTCGGCGGTATCCGGCGGCTGGGGAGTCAACGACGCGAACGACTTCCTGGAGCCGATCGACGCTCTCGTGTCGGAAGGCGTCGCGGATCCGGCGCGCCTCGCCGTCACGGGCTACAGCTACGGCGGCTTCATGACGTGCTTCCTCACCTCGCGCGATGACCGCTTCGCCGCCGCTGTCGCCGGTGGCGTCGTCACCGACCTGTTCTCGATGGGCGGCACGTCGGACTTCGGCCACTACCTCTCCTCCAAGGAGAACGGCGGTCTGCCGTGGCGCGACGAGGAGCGCATCTCCGCGCAGTCGCCGTTCACGCGGGTCGATCAGGTGAAGACGCCGACGCTGATCCTGCACGGCGCAGCCGACGACCGCTGCCCGGTGGGTCAGGCGGAGCAGTGGTTCACGGCGCTGCGCGAGCGCGGGGTGCCGACCCGTCTCGTGCTCTACCCCGGTGGCTCGCACCTCTTCGTGCTCTCCGGGCCGCCGTCGCACCGCGCCGACTTCTCGCAGCGGGTGATCGATTGGGTAGAGCAGTACGCCCCGCCAGCGGGGAAGCCGGTGCGCGCACGACTCGACGCCCGGCACTGGCAGCAGCGACTGAGCGCCCTGGCCGAGGCGCACAAGGTTCCCGGGGCGACCCTCGGCATCCTCCGTCTCGGGGAGGAGCCCGTGTATGCGCACCACGGCATACTCAACGTGCGCACGGGGATCGAGACCACCGACGACTCGGTGTTCCAGATCGGCTCGATGAGCAAGGTGTGGACCACCTCGGTCGTGATGAAGCTCGTCGACGAGGGCAGGCTCGACCTCGACACCCCGATCGTGGAGTACGTCCCGGAGTTCGCCTCGTCGGATCCCGAGGTCACCCGCACCGTGACGATGCGTCACCTGCTCAACCACACGAGCGGGATCGACGGCGACGTGTTCACCGATACCGGCCGCGGAGACGACACCCTGGAGAAGTACGTCGCGCTGCTCGACGGCATCGCGCAGAACCACCCGCTCGGTGCCACGATGTCGTACTGCAACTCCGGATTCGTGCTGGCCGGTCGGGTGATCGAGAAGATCACGGGTACCAGCTGGGACCAGGCGATGCGCGACCTGTTGATGACGCCCCTCGGTCTCACGCACTCCTGCACGCTCCCCGAAGAGGCCATCATGTTCCGTGCCGCCAGCGGCCACACCGAAGTGGGTGATGACGGACCGACCCTCGCCCCTGCCTGGATGCTCCCGCGCGCGATGGGTCCGGCGGGACTGGTGAACTCCACGACCGCCGACGTGCTCGCCTTCGCCCGCATGCACCTCACGGGGGGACTCGCAGCCGACGGCACGCGGGTGCTGTCGGAGGAGAGCGTGCGACGGATGCAGCAGCGGGAGGTCGACATGCCCGACCCGTACTCCCTCGGCGATGCCTGGGGCGTGGGGTGGATCCTGTTCGACTGGGACGGGCGCCGACTCTACGGCCACGACGGGAACACCATCGGCCAGGCGGCGTTCCTGCGCATCCTGCCGGACGAGCAGCTCGCGGTGACGATGCTCACCAATGGCGGCAACACGCACGACCTGTACGCCGAACTGTTCGACGAGATCTTCTCCGAGCTCGCGGATGTGCACGTGCCGGCGGGCCCCCCCCC
>NZ_QOAY01000105.1:2905-3823 GCF_003314775.1 Microbacterium sp. H6
CGCTCAGGGGTCCGTACCGAGATCTTCCGCGACGACGAGGGCCTGCGCATGCGCACCACGCTCAACGGCCCGCTCGCCGCCCTGCTCCCCGATCCGGTGCAGGAGCACCCGCTGGTCCCGGTGCGTCACGGCGAGTTCGTGATGCGACCGGAGGGCGAGCAGGGGTGGCATGCTGTGGTCTTCTACTCCCTGCCCAGCGGCGAGCGCTACCTGCACCACGGTGTGCGCGCAGCGCCGAAGGTGTCGTGATGCGCGTGCAGGCGGACGCGGACCTCGACCTGGTCCTCGCCGACATCGAGACCCTCGTCTCCTGCGAGTCGCCGTCGGGCGACCTCGAAGCCGTCTCCCGCAGCGCCGACGTCGTCGCCGCCCTCGGTGAGAGGCTGCTGGGGGTCGCCCCGGAACGCATCGTCATCGACGGGCGCACGCATCTGCGCTGGCGATTCGGCGATCCGGTCGTGCTGCTCCTCGGCCACCACGACACGGTATGGCCGCTCGGCTCGCTGCGGCGGTTGCCGTTCACCGTCGAGGACGGTGTGCTCCGCGGACCCGGATGCTTCGACATGAAGACGGGCGTCGTGATGGCGCTGCATGCCGTCGCCGCACTGTCCGATCGCACCGGCATCAGCATCCTGATCACGGGTGATGAAGAACTCGGTTCTCCGAGTTCGCGCGCCCTGATCGAGCAGGAGGCGATCGGCTGCGCTGCGACGCTCGTGCTCGAGGCCTCGGCCGACGGCGGTGCCGTGAAGATCGCACGCAAGGGCGTCTCGCTCTACCGTGTGCGCGTCACGGGGCGTGCCGCCCATGCCGGGCTCGAACCGGAGCGTGGCGTGAACGCTGCCGTCGAGGCGGCCCACCTCGTGCTCGCGATCGCGAGGCTCGGCGACCGGTCGGTGGGGACCAGCGTGACGCCCA
>NZ_QOAY01000015.1:0-1435 GCF_003314775.1 Microbacterium sp. H6
CTGGTCACGACGTGCCACTCACTCCGTTCCGACGGCAGCAGCAGGTAGTGGATGCAGGTGGCCGCCGGGCGCGGACCGTTCGGCGTCTCGACGGGAAGCGGGCTCGTCCAGGTGCGACGGAACCAGCCGCCCTCGGGGTGCGGGGCGAGGTCGAGCCGTTCGGCGGTCGCGGGGCGCTGTGTCATGCGGGTGCTCCGGTTTCGGGGAAGGAGTCGACGGCGTAGCGGACCTCGCCGGAGATGATGGTGGCGGCCGTGCGGCCCGCCCCGTGCTCGACGAGTTCGACCACGGCATCGGGGCCTGACGGGACGCCGAAGAACGTGAGGTCGGCGAGTGCCCCCACCGCGAGGTACCCGGTGCGGTCGGGACCGACGTCGATGCCCATGGCGTGCGCCCCTCCGAGGGTGGCCGCACCCAGCAGGCGGGCGTGCAGGTCGCGGTCGGTGTACCCCTGCGAGCGGGCGATGCGCGCGAGCTCGGCCACATCGGCCAGCACATCGAGCGAGGGGCTCGACGACAACGAGTCGGTGCCGACGGCGATCGGGCTGCCCTCGCGCAGGTACGCGGCGATCGGGGGTTCCTCGAGCCCGATGACGGCGTTCGATCGCGGGCACAGCGCCACGGTGGTGCGGCGCTCCCGGAGGATGGCACGGTCCCTGGCGCTCATGTACACGCCGTGCGCGATGTGGCAGTCCGGTCCGAGCACGCCGAGCTGATCGACGAACTCGGTGGCGCTGGTGCCGAATCCGGCCTTGCGCAGCTCCTGGAAGCTCGCGAGCCCCGCCGTGTGCCAGGCCTGCGGGTGCTCGTGCGCGAACTCGCTCTCGAAAGCAGCCTCGCCGAGGTGGATGTGGATGCGTCCGCCGCGCTCGCGCACGATGTCGGGGATCTCCAGCAGCGGCTCGATGTCGAGCGAGTAGGGAGCGTGGGGTGAGAGGCCCGTCCCCGGCGGCGTCGGCAGCGCGTCGAGCGCCTGCTCCACCTGCTCGCGCCCGGTGCGAGCCCAGTCGGCGTTGGTCCAGCTCATCACCTCCCAGTAGGTGATGCCGTGCAGGCAGGCGTCGTGCAATGCGGTCGCTGCCGCCCTGTCGGTCACGACATCCGCAACGGCCGTCGTGCCGAAACGCAGTGCCTGTGCGGCACCGTCGGCCGCGTCCACCGCCCAGTCGCGCCCACCTTCGTAGACCGGATCGAACGCGCGCACCCAGTCGTCGAAGCCGTCGTACTGCCCGCGCCCGACCGAGGCCATGCCCGTGTATTGCAGGTGGGTGTGCGCGTTCACGAGACCGGGGGTGAGCACGCCGTGCCAGTGCACCTCCTCCGCCTCGATCCCGCGTTCCGAGAGCGACCGCAGCACCCACTCGCGTTCGCCCACGTGCATGATCCGTCCGTCGCGCACGGCGACCGCACCGTCGACGATCGGCGGGGCGGTGAT
>NZ_QOAY01000015.1:1463-1889 GCF_003314775.1 Microbacterium sp. H6
ACGACGAGCCCCGCGGAGTAGACGGTCACGGCGGTCATGCGGACTCTCCTCGGAAACGCGGCGAGCGCCATTCGCGCAGCGCGTCGATCTGGGCGGCGCTGCGCTGGTCGATGCGCTCTCCGCGCAGGGCGAGAGCGGCCGTGCCGATGGCGGTGTCGGCCTCGGCGGGAAGGGCATGCACTCCGACGGGCAGCGCGAGCGAGAGCAGGTGCTCGACGGCGTACAACTGCACGGCGAACGACAGATCCATGATCTCGATCGGGTTGCCCTCGCCGGCTGCGAGGTTCACGCATCCGGCCCTCGCGATCACGAGCGCGCCGTCTCCCGCACGCTCGACGAACGGCGATCTCTGCCCGTCCGCTCCTGCGTACGACTGCAGCGTCGACACATCGAGGTCGACCTCGTGCGGAACACCGCCGGCGACCG
>NZ_QOAY01000015.1:1984-2128 GCF_003314775.1 Microbacterium sp. H6
GTGCGGCGCACCGGTGGCCGAGACGACGAGCGCTCCGGGGGCGAGGTCGTGCAGACGCCCGATGCGGTAGCCGTCGTGCGTGGCGCGAAGTGCGCGCACCGGGTCGGTCTCGGTGACGCCGACCTGCACGCCCAGCGCCCGCAG
>NZ_QOAY01000015.1:2356-5426 GCF_003314775.1 Microbacterium sp. H6
GCCCTCTCCTACGGGCCCGTAGCCCACGACCACGGCCGGCTGGTCGCGAAGGTCGATGCCGGCGTCGTCCAGGGCGTCGGCGATCGCGAACACGCAGGACTGCCCGGTGCCGTAGCGGTTGTCGAAGGAGGTCTTGGTGAGGGCGTCGTTCACCGCGATGACCGGGATCTCGAGCACTCCTTCGCGCTCCATGAGCCGCAGGGGCGTGAGTCCGCTCGTGGTCTCCTCGGCCGCGCCGCGCAGCCCGGCCGCGATCCCCTCCTCGTGCGCGAGACGGATCAGGTGGGAGCCGTCGTCGAGCAGCAGGTCGAAGCCGCGGCGCAGGAAGGCCACGGCGGCGGCGCGCTCCGCAGCTGCCGACAGGGCCGGGTCACCGTCGACGGGGATTCCGCGGGATCGCAGCACCTGGGCGACCTCGACGTCGATCTCATCCGGGTGGGCGTAGACGGCGACCGTCGCTCCGGCATCCCGCAGCAGCAGGGCGAGCTGGGCGGTCTTCGGCTCCAGCACCATCGCGATGCCGATCCGCACACCCTTCACCGTGCCGGCCTCGCGCAGGCGTCGCGCGCGATCGGTGGCGACGGGCATGTGACGTCCGGCCGCATCGACACGGTCGTGAGCCGTCTCACGCGCTGGGAGAGCCTTGCCGTCGAGCAGGATCTCGGGCGTCGCACCCGGTGCGAGGACGACTCCGTGGCCGACCGTGCCGGTGCTTCCGAGATGCGCACCGAACGCGGGCAGCAGTCGACGCAGCTCGTCGGCCACGGCATCCGTTCCCACGACGGAGAAGTCGCGACCGGCCACGAGCAGGTTGGTCTCGCGGGCGAAGCGCCGCACCAGACGCTGGGCTGTCGCGGTCTCGTCGGTCACCAGTCAAGGGTAGAGCCCGCCGGGTGTGCCGACTGCCAGAGCGGAGGCTGTCGCGCCCGAATGTGTCGGCGCGTGTCGGCGACCCTGGATTCCCCGGCGCGGTTCGCCTTTCATGGAGCCCATGACCCGTCAGATCCGCTTCAACGCCTTCGACATGAACTGCGTCGCCCACCAGTCGTCCGGCCTGTGGCGCCACCCCGACGACCGCTCCCGGCAGTACAACACCATCTCGTACTGGACGGATCTGGCGAAGCTGCTGGAGAGCGCGACCTTCGACGGCATCTTCATCGCCGACGTGCTCGGCACCTACGACGTGTACGGCGGCACGAACGAGGCCGCCATCCGCAACGGCGCCCAGGTGCCGGTGAACGACCCGATCCTCCTGGTCAGCGCGATGGCCGCGGTGACCGAGAACCTCGGCTTCGGCATCACGGCCGGCACCGCGTTCGAGCATCCCTACCCGTTCGCTCGACGACTCAGCACGCTCGACCACCTCACGCAGGGCCGCGTCGGCTGGAACGTCGTGACCGGTTACCTGCCCAGCGCCGCACGGAACATGGGCCAGGAGGACCAGCTCGCCCACGACGACCGCTACGACCACGCGGACGAGTACGTCGAGGTGCTCTACAAGCTCTGGGAGGGATCGTGGGAGGACGACGCGGTGGTGGAGGACCGCGAGCGCGGCATCTTCACCGACCCCGGCAAGGTGCACCCGATCGGGCATGAGGGGAAGCACTTCAGCGTTCCCGGCATCCACATCTCCGAGCCGTCACCACAGCGCACACCGGTGATCTACCAGGCCGGCGCGAGCCCGCGCGGGGTGAAGTTCGCCGCCGAGAACGCCGAGGCCATCTTCGTCGCCGCCCCCTCGAAGGAGGTGCTCGCCGGCACGGTGAAGCGCATCCGCGACGCCCTGGAAGCCGCGGGGCGCGACCGCCACGACGCCCGCATCTACACGCTGCTCACCGTGATCACCGCCGCGACGAGCGAAGAGGCCACCGCGAAGCACGCCGAGTACCTCTCCTACGCCAGCCCGGAGGGCGCACTCACCTTCATGTCGGGGTGGATGGGCGTCGATCTCTCGCAGTACGCCGAGGACGAGCCGGTCGGGAACGTCGAGTCGAACGCGATCCAGTCGGTGCTGCAGCACCTCAAGGAAGAGGCCGACCTCGGTCGCGAGTGGACGGTCGGCGACTTCGGACGCCACAACGCGATCGGCGGCCTCGGCCCCACGATCGTCGGCTCGGGCGAGGAGATCGCCGACGAGCTGCAGTCCTGGGTCGACGAGACCGACATCGACGGCTTCAACCTCGCCTATGCGGTCACGCCCGGCACGTGGCAGGACATCATCGAGCACGTGATCCCGGTGCTGCGCGCGCGTGGCGCCTACCCCGAGGAATATGCGCCCGGCACGCTCCGCAACAAGCTCCACGGCCGCGGCGACCGCGTGCAGGACACGCACCGCGCCGCGAAGTACCGCGTCGGCTCCTTCGCGAAGGCGTAGCCCTCTCGCCTCGAATCGCGCAAACGGGTGCTGTGGACGCCGTTTCCCACCATTTGCGCGATTCGAAGGTCCCCTACACGAAGACCCGGGGAGCCAGGGTCGACAGCAGAGCGAGCTTCTCATAGCTCTCCGACCCCGGGATCGCGGTGTAGACGAGAAGGAACTGCGACTGCTCGGGATCGACGAGGCTCTGACACGTCAGCTCGAGCGGCCCGAGGTCGGGGTGAACGAAGCGCTTCGTCTCGCGGGGCCGGAGGCCGACCTCATGACGGTCCCAGATCTCGCGGAACTCCGCGCTGTGCTCCTGCAGCGCGTCGGCCATGCGGGCAGCGCGCGATGAGGGGCCCCGCCGGGCGATGACCTCCCGCAGACCAGACACCCACAGCCGCGACAGGAACTCGTGCTCGGCGGGGTCGTACAGGTCCCGCGTGGACGGCTCGCGGAACCAGCGATAACCGAGGCTCCGCTCCATGCCGGTGAGGTGTGCCGTGTCGCCGGTGAGCGCTACACCGAGGGGCGTCTGCCGCAGGGTCTCTCCGAGTTCGCTCACGATCTCGGCCGGAGTGTCCTGCAGCCGGTCGAGGATCCGCAGCATCCCCGGCCCGATGTGGTCGCTGATCCCCCCTCGTGCCGGCGGTTGATGTCCGGCGAGGCGGAACAGATGGTCGCGCTCGTCGATCGTGAGGTGCAGCCCCT
>NZ_QOAY01000015.1:5448-6670 GCF_003314775.1 Microbacterium sp. H6
GCGATCGCGGCGAGCATCTGCTCCGAGGGCAGCGGCCCGTCACCCCGTTCGAGTCGCGCGTAGTAATCGGCCGACATGTGGCTGAGCGCGGCCACTTCCTCGCGACGGAGCCCCTCGGTGCGCCGTCGCGCCCCCCGTGCCAAACCCACGTCCTCCGGTTGCAGATTGTCTCGCCGCAGTCGCAGGAACCCCGCGAGCGCCGTCCTGTCGATGACCATCCGGCCCTCCTCCCGACGCCCCGATCCTCGCATCCGTCCGTGCCGGTATCCACTGCATGGGGAGTCCTGGTTGCGGCGACGCCCAGCACGCACGCTGGAGGAAGACCCGAAGGAGCACATCATGAGCCCGCGCATCCCCGACATCCGCATCCCCTCTCTCGCCGGCCGCCGTGCGATGGTGACGGGAGGGAGCGACGGCATCGGCCTGCACATCGCCACGCGTCTCGCCCGTGCCGGAGCCGAGATCGTGCTCCCCGTGCGCAATCCGCGGAAGGGGGATGCCGCCGCCGCGACCATCAGGGACGCCGCGGCGGGTGCGCAGGTGCAGACCGCGCCGCTCGACCTCTCATCGCTCGACTCCGTGGCGGAGTTCGGCGAGGCGATGCGGAGGGACGGCAGCCCCGTGCATCTGCTCATCAACAACGCCGGGGTGATGTCGCCGCCTGACCGGCAGACCACGGCCGACGGGTTCGAGGTGCAGTACGGGACGAATCATCTCGGGCACTTCGCCCTGGTCGCACACCTTCTTCCCGTGCTCAGCGCGGGGCAGGCGCGCGTGACCTCCCAGGTGAGCGTGGCCGCGGCCCGCGGAACGATCGACTGGCAGGATCCGAACGGGGAGCAGTCGTACGACGGGATGCGGTCTTACCGGCAGTCGAAGATCGCGCTCGGGTTGTTCGGCCTCGAACTCGACCGGCGCAGCCAGGCGCTCGGATGGGGCATCACGTCGAACCTGTCCCACCCCGGAGTCGCCCCCACGAGCCTGCTCGCCGCCCGTCCGGAACTCGGTCGCGCCGACGACACCGTCGAGGTGAGGGTGATCCGGTGGGCGTCCCAGCGCGGGCTGATCGTCGGCACGGCCGAGAGCGCCGCGTTGCCCGCCCTGTTCGCGGCAGCGTCGTCGTCCGCTCTGCCCGGCCGCCTGTACGGCCCGCGCGGTCCTGGCCACATGGGCGGCGCTCCGGCCGAGCAGGCCCTGTACCGTCCGCTACGGAGCACGGCGG
>NZ_QOAY01000015.1:6741-10520 GCF_003314775.1 Microbacterium sp. H6
CCGCGCGCAGCTGGGACCTCTCGGAGCGGCTGAGCGGCGTGACCTACCCGCGGTGACGTCTGGTCAGTCGTCGCTGCGGCTGAAGATCCCTCGCAGCACGAGGAAGACCACCACGGCCACGACCGCGACGATCCCGAGCTTGAAGATGAACGCGAGGACCGAGAACAGCGCGCTCACGATCCACCACGCGATCACGACGGCGAGGATGACGCCGAGGATGGTCCAGAGGTTCTTGGTCATGCCTCCAGCCTACGGAGTCGAAGCTGCAGGAATCTCGTCGAGCGACCGGTACACGGGCAGCCCGAGCTCGTGGGCGATCTCGACGTCCTTGTCGGCGCCGGACGACTCCCCCGGCAGCCGCAGCACCGCGTCGCAGTGCAGGAGCAGTCGGCGGGCGGTCTCGTACATGACGTCGCCCTCGCCGGAGTCGCCCGGCTCGAGGGTGCGCAGGACCGGCAATGCGACCCGCTCCCCGATCATCGGCACGTGGCCGAGGCGGAAGATCGGACCGGACGCCTCCTCCAGGCGCGCGAGATTGCGAGCGATCAGGGCGGGGTCGCCGTTCGTGCCGGAACGGTAGGGGCCGGCGATCAGGATCAGGAGTGGCTTCATCATGGAGATGACTGTAGTCTGAATCATGCATAAACGTGCAACTTCGTGAGGAAACGTATGCTCGCTGCTCAGCGCAAGGACCACCTGCTCGACGTGCTCACCCGCGAGGGACGGGTCGTGGCGAAGGCTGCGGCCGATGAACTCGGAGTATCGGAAGACGCCATCCGTCGCGACCTCCGCGAGCTCGCCGACGAGGGAAGGCTCCAGCGCGTGTATGGCGGCGCGCTGCCCATCGCCGCGGCCGATCGCCCGGTGCGCGAGCGCCACGATCTGGCGACCCAGAGCAAGGAGCGGGTCGCCCGCCAGGCGGTCACGACCATCCTCCCCGGATCGACGATCGTGCTGGATGCCGGCACCACCACGCTCGCGATGGCGCGACTGCTTCCCTCCGGCACCGACATCACGGTCATCACCCCGAGTCCTGCCGTCGCCCTGGCCGTCGCCGAGCACTCGGATGCGCGCGTGATCATGATCGGCGGCGAGCTCGCCCGACACTCTCTCGTCGCCGGCGGAGGACTCGCGATGGAGGCGATCCAGCACCTCGCTGCCGACGTGTTCTTCGTCGGCGTCACGGGCGTCGACCCCCGACACGGTCTCACGACGGGCGAACTCGACGATGCCGTCACCAAGCGGGCGATCGCCTCCCGATGCGCCGCGACCATCGTGCTGGCCAGCGACGAGAAGATCGGCGCCGCCTCGCGCTACCCGGTACTGCCGTTCGAGGCGATCGCCGCGGTCATCACCGACCCCCTCGACGAGAATCCGCTGATCCCCGAGGTCCTGGCGCAGATCCCGGCGCGGACGTGAGCGACGACCCCTCCTCCTCCGCGAGGTGTTCCGTCAGTAGGGCGTGCAGATGGCCCGCCGCCGCGAGAAGCGTGACGCTGCGGCGCGTGAGGTCCGCCAATCGCTCCGTGAGGATGCGCTGCACCTGCGCGGTGTCACCGTGCGCGCGCACCTCGTCGATGATCCGCGAAACGGCGGGGATGCCGTAGCCGCCCGAACGCAGGGCGGCGGCGATCCGCGCCTCGGTGATCCCAGCGGAGTCGTAGGAGCGGACCGATCCTGCACGCCGAAGGGGGCGCACGAGCCCTTCTCGCTCCCAGTGCCGCAGTGCGGAGGAGCGGACGCCGAGCGCCTGGGCGAGTTCGCCGATGGCCATGGCATCGTCCTCGACGAACGGGTCGTCGGCCTCCGCCACCGCGTCCTCGAGTCCGCGCAGGGCCGCGCGCACCCGTGAGCGTTCGAGGGCGAGATCCGCGTGCAGGGTGTCGATCCGCTCCGCCGCCTGCTCGACCGATCCGCCGATGAGAGCGGGCATCAGTCGACGCGCGGGCACCGGACCGAGCGCCGTCGCCAACGCCCGATAGGCGTGCAGCGCCAGGACATGCGGCATCCGATACCGCCGGTACCCGTTCGCACCGCGCTCCGCGGCGGGGAGCACACCGAGTCGCTCGAGGTCGCGCACCTGCTGCGTCGAGTAGCCGATCTCGCTTGTTCGCAGCGTTGGATCGCTCAGCAATACGAAGAAGGACCACGTGCGAACGTGGTCCTTGTTCGTATTGCTGGTCAGCGGCGACGTGTCGACGTTCAGCCGAAACGAATTGCCTCGCTCGACTTCCACCGATGCGGACTCGAGTGCGTGGACGAGCGTCTTGTTCGAGAGCAGTCGTCGTTCGTAGTCCGAGATGACGGTGACGGGTTCGAGGGTGACGGGCCAGCTCGCGGTTCAGTGCAGCGATTGCTCACCGCGTCATGAGATCAGACAGTTCTTTAGCCGCACTGGAGCTTGTAATCGCCGGAGCTGAGCTGAGCTGACGCAGCGGTGACATCCTTGGCCCCAGAGGCTTTGAAATACGAGACAACGCGGAACGTGTGCTGCCCGGTCCCATTGCATTTGTACTGGACACTTTTTTGCACCATGTTCCACGTGCCAAAACTCTCGAAGGCTTCAGTAACGGGAACCCAGAGCCACCCGTTATGCATGAAAACGATTGACCTGATGTACGTCTTGGTGACGGCTCCCCAACAACTAGAGATTGCTGGCTTCGCGCCCACTGAACCGGAGGGGAACCCTTGTCCGGATGATCTCTTCCACATTTGTCCCACCGCAAAATGACAATTTCCTACTACCGTCGCTCTCGTGGTCGCACCTGGCGTCGATTCAGGAGCGCCGATGCTCGTGTCCGACCCAAGTGCATCCATCTCCGCGTCCGTCATCACCACCGCATCGGCAGGAAGCGGTGTTCCATCCGGGTAGACGAGGTACTCGTCGGGAACGTCCGCCGAGCTCACCGCTGTGAGTGGCGGGAGGTCGGGCGCGTCGTTCCCTGATGATGCCGCGTAAGCCGGGCTGCCGCCGGCTGCTACGATCCCGAGGATCAATGATCCAGCGAAAATAAAACCGAATTTGTGGTGGTGACGGTGTCTCATCTTTGAATACCTATTTCTAGTCAACTAAAACTTCCGCTAGACACTCGAGCCGCTTGACGCGCGGTAGGGGAGTCGTAGCGTCTACTGCGAATAAAGAGGCCCATCTGTTCCCGCGACCCGATAAGGCACAGAGACGGGGGTAAGCAGAACTGAGAGTCCGCTATCAGCCGCATACTTTTCCTGGAATTCGTACGCGTCGCTTTCGACGTCAAAGACGCCGATGAAACCAGGAGTTTCTTCCAAGTACACGATCCACACCATCATAAATGAAATGTATCACTTTCGACCTGGTGGCCGTCCTCGGCTATCAGCGCCTTCGCCCCGCGTGACGATACTGTCAAGAACTTCTTCGTCATGAGCTATCTCCCTGAGTAACTGGAAGCTATAGCTTCGCCCACCCGCAAGCTCCGTGTCTGTAGGACGTTCGGCCGACAGACAAAGCCCTGCCAACCGACTAAGGTCTCTTGGCTGCTCCGTCCATCGATCGAAGCCAGCCTGATGCACTCGGCCCACTGACTTCGTCCGACCCCGCAGCGTCCGACTGGAGTGAGTCCGCGATCACGGTGTCGATGGGAGCAGTCAGCCACGCGCGTGATCATGTCGCGAGCCCGTGGCCGCTGGCTAATCTGACATCAGCGCTCGGACGTGAAGGATGGTCCGTCCGATCCGGCCCCCGCGAGGTGTTCCGTCAGTAGGGCGTGCAGATGGCCCGCCGCCGCGAGAAGCGTGACGCT
>NZ_QOAY01000260.1:0-197 GCF_003314775.1 Microbacterium sp. H6
CAGGACCGGCTTCCGCACCGACGCCTCGGAACGCTTGCACCGAGATCCCGATCGACGGCGCCGCAGCGGGCTGCTCGTCGACGGTGCTGTCCGACGTCACGCTGTTCGACGTCACGCTGTCGGACGTCACGCTGTCGGACGTCGCGCTCTCTGACGCCGTGCCTTCGGAGAGCGCACTCTCGGCGGGATGGGCATCC
>NZ_QOAY01000260.1:351-7260 GCF_003314775.1 Microbacterium sp. H6
TCCCGATG
Source organism: Microbacterium sp. H6 (assembly GCF_003314775.1). NCBI lineage: Bacteria > Bacillati > Actinomycetota > Actinomycetes > Micrococcales > Microbacteriaceae > Microbacterium > Microbacterium sp. H6. The sequence goes on from NZ_QOAY01000260.1 coordinate 360, forward strand.
CTCCGCCGACGCGGGCGCACCGGGACGGGGTCAGATCTTCTCGATCGGCGCGACCTTGATGAGGAGCTTCTTCTGTCCCGCCGAGTCGAACCGCACGTGAGCGATGCGCTTCGCGCCCTCGCCGGTCACCGCGTCCACCCGTCCTTCACCGAAGTCGACGTGACGGATGCGGTCGCCCGCGGCGAGTTCGAGGTCGCCGTTGTCGCGCATCTTGGCCGTGACTCTGTTGGGGAACTTGTCCATGGCGGTCGACAGCGGCTTCAAGGAGTCTCGCCCCGGCAACGACTTCACCGCGAAGCGATCTCCGGAGCCCGATCCGCCGAAACCGCCCTGACGACGGGCGTTCAGCGCACGCGACTGCATCCCGCCGCGCGAGTTGACGTCGCCCGGAGACTGCCGCCAGTCGATCAGGTTCGCGGGGATCTCCTGCAGGAAGCGGCTGGGCATCGCGACCGTGACCTCGCCGAACTGCGCGCGGGTCATCGCCAAGGACAGGTGCAGGCGCTTGCGGGCGCGGGTGATCCCCACGTAGAACAGTCGACGCTCCTCCTGCGGCCCTCCGGGCTCTCCCGCCGAGATGCGGTGCGGGATGAGGTCTTCCTCCACGCCGGTGACGAACACCGCGTCGTACTCCAGGCCCTTGGCGGTGTGCATCGTCATGAGCGATACGGAGCCGGATTCGTCGTCGAGATCGTCGGCGTCGGACACCAGGGCGACCTCGGTCAGGAAGTCGGTGATGGTGCCCTCGGGGTTGTTCCGGGCGAAGTCGCGCGTGACGGCGACGAATTCGTCGAGGTTCTCGACGCGTGCCTCGTCCTGCGGGTCGCGGCTGGCTCGCAGCGCGTCGAGGTAGCCGCTCTTCGACAGCAGCAGGCTGAGCCCATCGGCCACCGAGGTGGGTGGCGGCACTTCGCCCGTCGCCGGCAGCATGATCGCCGTCGCTTCGGCGAGCACCGCGTCGAGCTGCGCGATCGCGGCCTGGATCTTCGGGCCGACGCCGAGCTGGCCAGGAAGCGACAGGGCGTCTCGGAACGAGATCCCGTGTTCCTCTGCGAAGCGGGCGATCGCCGTCTCCGTGACATCGCCGATGCCGCGCCGCGGCTTGTTGAGGATGCGGCGGACGGACATCTCGTCGGCGGGGTTGGCGACAGCGACGAGATAGGCGAGCGCGTCCTTGATCTCGGCGCGCTCGTAGAACTTCGTGCCGCCCATGATCTTGTACGGCACAGCGGAGCGGATGAAGATCTCCTCCAGCGCGCGGGACTGCGAGTTCGTGCGATAGAAGACGGCCATCTCCGAGTACGGCATCCCCTTGCGGTGGAGTGCCTCGACCTCGTCGGCGACGAACTGCGCCTCGTCGTGCTGGGAGTACCCGGTGAAGCCGATGATGGCGTCACCGTCGCCCTTGTCGCTCCAGAGCTTCTTGTCCTTGCGGTCGAAGTTGTTGCCGATCACGGCGTTCGCGGCGGACAGGATGTTCTGGGTGGAACGGTAGTTCTGCTCGAGCAGCACCACCTTCGCTCCGGGGAAGTCGCGTTCGAACTCGCTGATGTTGCGGATGTCGGCACCACGGAAGGCGTAGATCGACTGGTCCGAGTCACCGACGACCGTGAGCGACGCCCCGGCCTCACCGGCGCCCGGTGCTGGCTCGGGGTCGGGCTCGAAGATCATCATGCCGTTCGAGGCATATGGCTCCGATGCCGCACCCGCGCCCGATACCGGCCGGGTGAGCTCGTGGATGAGCGCGTACTGGGCGTGGTTGGTGTCCTGGTACTCGTCGACCAGGATGTGCCGGAACCGACGGCGATAGGTGTCCGCCACCTGGGGGAAGGCGCGGAACAGGTAGACGGTCTGGCCGATCAGATCATCGAAGTCGAAGGCGTTGGCCTTCTGCAGCTGCCGCTGGTAGTCGGCGAACACCTCGACGAATACGCGCTCGGCGGGATCCGACATGTTGGCCTGACGCGCATAGCCCTCGGCATCGGACAGCTCGTTCTTCAGCTTGGAGATGCGACCCTGCACCGCGGCGGGGGTGAGCCCGTAGGCATCGGCCTCGTGCTCCTTCACGAGTCGCTTGATGAGCGCGCGCGAGTCGCCGGAGTCGTAGATGGTGAAGTTCTTGGTGAATCCGAACTGCTGGGCCTCGCGACGCAGGATGCGCACGCATGCGGAGTGGAAGGTCGAGATCCACATGCCGCGCGCAGCGTCGCCGATGAGCCCTTCGACACGCTCGCGCATCTCGCCGGCGGCCTTGTTCGTGAAGGTGATCGCGAGGATCTGGCTCGGCCACGCCTCCCGGCTGCGCAGCAGCGAGGCGATGCGGCGGGTGAGCACGCTGGTCTTGCCCGATCCGGCGCCGGCGACGATCAGCAGCGCCGGGCCGCGATAGGTGACGGCCTCGAGCTGCTGAGGGTTGAGGCCGGCGAGGAGATCGTCCTGCCCCGGGGTTCCCGACGAGCGAGGACCAGCTGTGGAGGGGACGATGAGAGGAGCTTCGGTCATGGCCCTACGAGTCTAGGCGTCGGCACCGACACCACGGCACGGAACCTCGCCTCCCCGGAGGCGTGCAGCGACTGCGCGTGCAGGGGACGCTACCGGGTCTCCAGCGCAAGGCGTCCGGCCAGGAGCACGTAGGTCGCGGCGAAGGAGCGGCGCAACCAGGTCACGACCCTCGGCCGCCCCAGCACCTGGGTGCGCATCGTGGCGGCGAAGATGCCGTACAGTGCGAAGACCACGAAGGTGAGAGCCATGAACACGAGGCTGAGTCCTGCCATCTGCCAGGCGGCGTCCGGCGCCTGCGACGGCACGAACTGAGGGAGGAAGGCGAAGAAGAAGATCGTGAGCTTCGGGTTGAGCACGTTGATGAGCACCGCCGTGCCGATCACGCGCCACGACGAGCGCGGAGCAGGATCCTCTTCGGCCTGGATCAGCGACTTGTCGCGCAGCGTCTGCCAGGCGAGGAAGAGCAGATAGGCGATGCCGATCCACTTGATCGTCTCGAATGCCACGGCGGAGGCGTTCAGGATCGCGGCCAGCCCGGTGATCGCCGCGATCATGTGGGGGATGACGCCGAGCGTGCAGCCGAATGCGGCGATGATGCCCGCTCTGCGCCCACGGGAGATGCCCTCGGCGATGGAGTAGACGGCGCCGGTGCCGGGCGTCGCGACGATCACCAGCGTGGTCAGCAGGAATGCGATGCTCATCGACGTCCTCTCATGCGGTTCCCCGCGCTCACACCCTGTCTAGTCGGTCGGGCGTCGTGCGCGCACCCCCTGGAGGAAGATGGCGCGGGTGCGCGGGGGCACGAGCAGATCGCACCCCCGCTCACGACTCAGGCCCCGCGCCGCCGACGTCCCATCGTCGCCGCGCCGGCGGTGAGCAGCAGCAGCGCCAGGACTGCACCCGCGAGGGGAAGCTCGGATCCGGTGGCCGCGAGCCCACCTGCGCCGGCTCCTGCACCGGCCCCTGCTCCCGCTCCTGCGCCCGCTTCCGCAGAGATCCGGATGTCGGCCCAGCCGAGGAGAGCGCCGCTCGCATCGAACACCGCGATCCGATGTGCCCCGAGCGGTGCATCCGCCGGGATCCTCACCGCGATGGTGCCGCCCTCCGCGAGCGCGCCCGTCGCGATACGCGTCGGATCGGAGTACATCCATACCGCGACGTCCGTGCCAGCGCCCTTCGCGTCGACGGTGATCGTGACCGTCTGGCCTCGCGTCGCGACCGCGGGATCGACGGTGAGACCACCGCGGTTGCCGTCGACGAGCTCCGTGCCGGGAAGCGGCGGGATCTCTCCTCCAGGAGTGCCGCCACCACCGGGGAGCGTCCCGGTGCGCAGCGCCTCCGAGGCGAAACCGTCGGCGAACCACCAGACCGGCCGCTGCGCGTCGACCGAAAGCGAGGCCGGCGCCGTGGCGAAGCCCTCGTTGTTGATGTCGGGCATTCCAGCCGGGCGGGCGTAGTGCGCGATGCCCGGCTGTGCGGTGCCGTTCAGCGTGATCTCGGCCGAGCGCCCCTGACACCCGTCGTCGCACACCGCCCAGAGGCTGTCGCGTACGCTGTCGTAGTCGAGCGCCATCACTCCGGCGAGGCCGGGAGCGATCTCCGAGACCAGCGTCGCCGAGCCGTCGGAGCCGAGCGCGAAGGCGTACACATGACCGTTGTCCTCGACCGCGACGAGGAACAGCCCGCCCCCGTGTCCCGCGTAGTCCTTCGGGTCGTATGCTGCGCTCTTCCGGTCGTCGAAGAGCTTTCCGGCGAGCGCGGAGTCCGGAACCCACTGCACGGCCTCCATGCCGAGGTTCGCCCCGACCGCAGGCAGCAGCGAGGTCAGGTCCCACTCCTGCTGGGCGACGAGGTCGCCGGGCGAGGCATCGGGGTCGACCTTCAGCACCACGTTCTGGTTCACGCCCTTGGCGCTGTTGTCTCGCTCGGATGCGACGTAGACGAAGCCGTCTCCGTCGACCGTGATGCCTTCGGTGTCTGGACCTGCGGCTCCCGGGTTCGCTGCATCCTTCTGGAAGCGCACCCGCTTGCCCGCATCCCAGCCGTCGACCTTCTCGATGGAGCCGTCGGCGTGCGCTTCGAGCTTCCAGATGCGCCCCTCGCCGTTGTCGACCGCCCAGAGGAACGCCCCGTCGGCCGTCTCCTGCACGTCGAGACCAGAGCTGTCCTCGAGGAACGTCGGGATGCTGTCCACCACGCGCACCTCAGCGGAGCCTGGCCACGTTCCCACGGCGACCTCGCCGGCACAGACGTTCGCGACGCCCTTCGTGGAAGCAGCGGTGACGGCGAACGCGCCGGTGGTGTCGGGGCAGCGGCCCCAGGTGGTCGCGGCGTGGCCATCGCCCCACGAGGTCGAGTCCACGAGCAGATCGCCGTCGAACACCCGCACCGCATCGCCCGCGCCGAGTCCGAAGCCGAGCTGAGCCCGCTCGATCACGAGGTACTCCCCCGCTCCGATCGTGGTGCCGTCCGGAATCGCGTAGGCGTGCGCGTCATCGTCGTCCTTCACCACGATGCCCGACACATCGAGCGCGGTGTCCGTCGGGTTCACGAGCTCCACCCAATCGTCGGGTGAGCCGCCGTCGGACTCGACCTCGTTGATGCGCACCGGGTTGCCGCACGCGTTGCGCAGCCCCTTGGTCGAGACCGCGATGTCGACGAAGTCCCCGATGCCGTCGGCACAGCGGGCGAGAACGCCGGCCGCGTGCGCGGTGTAGACGTGCTCATCGACCGTGTTGCCGTTCGCGTCGCGGATCGTCACGGTGTCGCCATTGCCGAGACCGAAGACGAAGTTCGACGGCTGGTCGAAGACGAAGTAGCCGCCCGGCTGCAGGATCGTCCCGGACGGGAGCGGCGTGGTCTCGGCGGCGTGCCCCGTCGGGTCGCTGTCCATCACGGTCCAGCCGGAGAGGTCGACCGCTGTGGCCCCGGTGTTGACGATCTCGACCCAGTCGGTGGTGTCGCCGTTCGACTCGATCTCGTTGATCACGACGTCGGGCATGACGCACGAGTTCGTCGCACCGGGAGTCGGGTGCGCGAGCACGAACGCCCCGATGCCGTCGGGGCAGCGGGCCAGGGTGGCTGCGGCGAAGTCGCCGTCGATCGCCGCGTGGCCCTGCCAGGGCAGCGTGTCGTCGATCATCGTGCCCGAGGCGTCGTAGAGCCGGATGCGGTCGGCGCTGCCGATGCCGATCGGCTCGCGGAAGGCCACCTCGACGCCTCCGGAGAGGCCGATCGTCCCCTCCTCGACGACGAGGAACTGTCCCGCTCCGATCTGCGTTCCCGGAAGGAACTGCCAGCGGTGATCGTCGGAGTTGTCGCGGATCTCGTAGCCCGAGATATCGAGCGCTGCGGTGCCGGGGTTGAAGAACTCCACCCAGTCGGCCGGCTGCGAGTCGACCTCGTTGACGACGATGGAGCCGGCGACGGGAGCGACCGCGCAGTCGTTCGGCGCGCCCGGCGTGACCGTCGTCGCAGGTGCCCACGGCCCCGTCCCGTCGGGACAGCGTGCCCACACCGACAACGGCGCGGTGTTCTCGTACGCATAGGAGTCCGCTTCGGCGCCGCTCGGATCGAACAGCACGACCTCGTCGCCCTTGCCGAGTCCGAAGGCGAAGTCGACGTCTTTCACGAGCACCAGGAACTCCCCCGGCGCGAGAGACGTGCCATCCGGCGCCTTGCCGAAGCTGTCGCGCTTCTCGTCGGCGATGGTCCAGCCGGTGAGGTCGATCGTCTCAGCGCCGGCGTTGTAGAGCTCGACCTGATCGGCGAGGCCGCTAGCCGCGTCGTCGTAGACGATCTCGTTCAGCACGAGGCTCGGAGCAGCCGAGATCGCTTCGGTCGGACGGATGCCGGGATCGGCGCCGATCGCGACGGCGGGAGTGGCGAGCAGAGCGGCGGCGCTCAACGCGCACACCGCCGTGACCGCCGCAGCACGATGCATGCGGGGCATGGAGGACTCCTGGGTGGCTGGGCCGGCAGCCTCCGCGGGACGCGAGGACGGTCCGGACGGGACTCAGTCGGGTACCAGCCCAGACCAGCGACCCCGGATGGCCGCCGAGGATCCCTCGGGTGCACACCAGGTGAACAGGAGGTGGCGATTCCCGTCAGGCGATTCGCGTGCCAGGGGGCAGACGCCGGGCGGGGGTGCGGGTGCGCGCCCATGCCCCCGCGAACAGCGAGCCGGCGATGACGACCTGCACTCCGAGTCCGACGAACCAGCTCGGCACCGTCGATTCGATGACCTCTTGCGGTGTGCGGTATCCGCCATCGGGGTCACAGGCGTCCCAGCGCTGTTCGAGCGGCGACTGCTGGGCGCTGCGCAGGCCGTACTTGATCTGACCGAACAGGTCGACGGGGTAGCCACCGGTCGCATACTCGGTCGGGGTGGCATCGGCGA
>NZ_QOAY01000260.1:7285-27604 GCF_003314775.1 Microbacterium sp. H6
ACGAAGGGGTTCGCCGACAGGGTCCACCAGACCAGATCGAATCGCGGCACCTCCTGCATGCTGTTCACCTCCCAGCGATCGCATTCGGGGTTGCCGTTCGCGTCGTACGGGCGGGAGTAGACGGTGGCCTCGCCGCGCACCGCCATGCCGCCGAGTCCGAACGCGATCAGCGTTCCGAACACGAGGGCGGCGACCACGAGATACGTCGTCGCCACCGAGAACAGCGGGCGCGCGATGAGACCGCTCAGGCCCACGCCGATCGCGGCGACGACGATGATCTCGGCGGCGAGCACGAGCAGGGAGACGAGCAGCACGACGGGGTTGGTGCCTCCGCCGAGCAGGGAGAGCCCGAGGAACGGAACCGCCACGACCAGGAAGGCACCGCCGGTGGCGACCGCAGCGACGAGCTTGCCCAGCATGATGTCACCGGTCGATGCGGCGGTCACCTGCACCGCGGCGAGGGTGGCGGCATCCCGATCGCCGTTGATCGCGTTGCCGCTGAGCGTCGGCGAGACGAGCACGACCAGCAGCAGGACGACGTGGACCACGATCGAGTACACGCCGGCGCCGATCGCGTCGCCCCACGAGTACACGGCGAAAGACAGAGCCGTGACGCCGAGCAGTACCAGAGCGAAGACGCCGAGCAGCACGTACCACCCGACGCTGCGCAGCCGCTGGGTCAGTTCCAGTCGGGCGATGATGCCGATGTTCGCGAGGCTCATGCGCCCGCCTCCGTTCCGGTGGGTGCTGGGGGCGGTGACGCCTGTTGCAGGTTCAGGAAGGTGTGCTCCAGCTGGCTCTGCGCCGGCGCGAACTCGACGACCGGGAGTCCCGCCTCGACGAGGTGCCGCAGTGCCTGCGCCGCAGCCCCCTCCCCTTCCAGGCGGACGAGCACTGCACCGCGATCCTGTCCGAGCGATTCGGGCGCAATGCCGAGGGTCGATGCCACCTGCCATGCGTCGGCCTTCGTCCGCTCCTCCGTCGCGCCGGCGAGACGCACCCGCCAGGCCCGCATCACGCGCTGTGCCGGCGCAGCGTCGACGACGGAGCCGGCGACGAGGAACACCGCGTCGTCGACGACCTCGTCCAGCTCGGAGAGGATGTGGCTGGAGATCAGCACGGTGCGCCCCTCGGCGGCAAGGCCGCGCAGCAGCACGCGCAACTGCACCCGCGCTTCGGGGTCGAGACCGGAGGCCGGCTCATCGAGGAGAAGGACCTGCGGATCGTGCACGAGGGCACGCGCGAGTCCGAGCTTCTGCTTCTGGCCACGGGAGAGCACCTTGGCCGGGGAGTCAGCGAGGTCAGCCAGACCGACGAGGGCGAGCAGCTGCTGGGCGCGGACCTCGGCATCGGGCTTCTCGATCCCGTACAGACGGGAGGTCGTGACGATGGTCTCGCGAGCTGTGAGCGACGGCCAGGCGCCGAGCGCGTCCGGCATCCAGCCGAGCAGACGTCGCGCGGCGAGCGGGTCGACCGACGGGTCGACACCGCCGATGCTGATCGTCCCCGCGTCGGGAGCGAGCAGGGAGGCGAGCATCAGGAGCAGCGTCGTCTTGCCCGCACCGTTCGGACCAACGAGGCCGGTCACGCGCCCCGGCTCCGCCTGAAGAGTGGCCCCCTTCACCGCCTGCACCGTCCCGAATGCTCTGCTGACGTCTTGCACAACGATTCCGGTCATGCGGTCAGTCTGGCATCCGCACATGGTCTCGACCGGGACCTCCGGGCGGATGCTCAGTCCCGGCGGGTGGGTGGTGACACAATCGGCTCATGCGCACGATCCTCAACATCATCTGGGTCATCCTGGCCGGATGGGCCCTGTTCCTCGGGTACGTCCTGGCCGGCATCCTGCTGTGCATCCCGATCATCACGATCCCGTGGGCGATCGCCTCGTTCCGCATCGCCGCCTACGCGATCTGGCCCTTCGGACGAGAGGTCATCAGCAAGCCGACCGCCGGGGTCGGATCGTTCCTCGGCAACGTGCTCTGGGTGATCCTCGCCGGCTGGTGGCTCGCGATCGGCCACATCGTCTCGGGCATCCTGCTGTGCATCACGATCATCGGCATCCCGATGGGCATCGCCGACTTCAAGATGGTCCCCGTCTCCCTCATGCCGCTGGGCAAGGAGATCGTCTCCACGCGGCGCGGTGCCTTCGACCGCACACTCTGAACGGGATGCCTCCTGCACTGAACCGATCTACACTGGCGCGATGGATGCCGCCCGCCTGATCGCCTGGGATCAGGAGCTACGGTCGGCGCATTCCCGCCTGCGTGCCGCCCTCGCTGCCACGCGCGACGCGCTCGCCCGGGGTGCGGACTTGCCGGATGCGACGTCGGAGCTCGTGCTCTACTGCATCGGCTTCTGCGCCGCCCTCGACGGTCACCACGGCGCCGAGGACCGGCAGCTCTTCCCCTCCCTGCGCGCCGAACATCCCGAGCTCGGCGGAGTCATCGACAAGCTCATGCAGGATCACTCGATGCTCGCCCACCTGCTCGCCTCGCTGCGCAGTGCGGCCGAGCGCGGAGATGACTCGGCGACGATCGGCGCGCACCTCGACGGGATCGCGGCGATCATGGAATCGCACTTCCGGTTCGAGGAACGGGAGATCCTCGAACCGCTGCGCACGCTGACGCTCGACGACGATGTGAAGAGCGTGCTCGGCCCGCTCTGACGCGGTCGGGGACGACTCAGCCGCGGAAGAAGGCGACGCCCAGATCCGGGTGGTCCACGAACACCCCGTCGATGCCCTGACGGGCGAGGACGCCCCACTCCGCCTCGTAGTCGCCGAACTCCCCGCGGCCGCCCGGTCCTCGGAACTCCGCGGCGAGGAAGGCGTTCTCCGGTCGGCATGTCCACGTGAAGACCTGAAGTCCGCGCGCGTGCGCATCCGCGACGATCGTGTTGCCGCGGTCGAGCAGCATCTTCTTGCTCACGCTGATGCCGTCGACCCGGCCGACCAGAGCGTCGAGCCCCTTCGGCGCGACCGTCTCCTTGTAGGTGAGAGCACGCTTGCCCTCCGCCACCAGCAGGTCGTAGGGACGCCCCGACGCCTCGATCAGATAGATGTACGAGGCCGAGATCCCGCGCTCTCGCAGCTGCCCGAGCACGGTCGATTCGAAGCACTCGATCACCAGGGGCAGCTCGCCCTCGGCCCATCCGGCGTCGCGCAGCTCGAGGTCGATGAGCGGGGCGAGCTCAAGGCCGATGCTCGCGAAGTACGTGGCGTGCTTGACCTCGAGCACCACGCCGATCTCGCGTCCGTGCTCCACCGAACCCTCACGCACGATGTCGAGCACGTCGCGCAGTCGCAGGATCTGCTGAGCGCCGTCGAAACTCGCGCTCGAGGCCCGCACCTCCGGCAGACGCTCCCGGATACGCAGGGTGGACAGCTCCGCCCAGGTGAAGTCCTCGGTGAACCAGCCGGTCAGCGCGTTTCCGTCGACGCGTTTGGTCGTCTTGCGGTCGGCGAACTCCGGATGGTCCGCCACATCGGTCGTGCCCGAGATCTCGTTCTCGTGACGCACGATGAGCACACCGTCCTTCGTCGCCACGACGTCGGGTTCGACCGCATCCACCCCCATGGCGAGGGCGAGCTCGTAGGAGGAGCGGCTGTGCTCCGGACGGTAGCCGGGCGCACCGCGGTGCCCGATGACGAGGGGGGAATTCCTGGGCACGCTCTCAGCGTAGAACACCCCGGCGGCGCCCCCTGCCGAGTATCGTGGAGGAAAGAGACCTACTACCCCCCTTTGGAGTGAGGCCCACCAATGAGCAACTTCGCTTTCAACAACCCTGCTTTCCAGCAGCAGGACCCGCGCAACGTCGCGACGTACCCGGGCGGACCTCAGGCTGCCCAGGGCGCGCAGAGCGCCTCGCTCCAGCACGGGGCGATGGACGCTGCGGCCAACGCACAGCTCGAGGGCATGTACGCGGCACCGCCCGCCGGCGCCATCGAGACCGACCGCATGTCGGTCGAGGACACCGTCTGGAAGACCGCCGGCCTGTTCGGCATCCTGCTCGTCACCGCCGCGATCGGCTGGGTGCTGACGCTCGGCGGACTCGACGTCCCCCGCTACAACCCGTACAACCCCGCTGCCGTCAACGTGCTGCCGTGGGCCATCGGAGCCCTCGGCGGCTTCGTGCTCGCCATGGTCATCACGTTCACGTCGCGCAAGAAGGTGCGCCCCGCGCTCATCTTCGCCTACGCGGCCTTCGAGGGTCTCTTCATCGGCGGCATCTCGGCGTTCTTCGAGGTGCAGTGGCCCGGCATCGTGTTCCAGGCGACGCTCGCGACGATCTCGGTCGTCGGTGTGACCCTCGCGCTCTTCGCGAGCGGCAAGATCCGCGCCTCGAAGAAGGCCACCAAGATCTTCATGATCGCGATGATCGGCTACCTGGTCTTCTCGCTTCTGAACCTCGTCCTCATGTGGACGGGCGTGAACACCAACGCGTTCGGTCTGTTCAGCCAGGAGATCTTCGGCATCCCGCTCGGCCTCATCATCGGCGTCCTCGTCGTGATCATGGCCGCGTACTCGCTGGTGCTCGACTTCGATCAGATCCAGCAGGGCGTCCGCAACGGCGCTCCCCGCAAGTACGGCTGGCTCGGCGCCTTCGGCATCATGGTCACTGTCGTGTGGCTCTACGTCGAGATCCTGCGCATCATCGCGATCGCCCGCGGCAACAACTGACGCGACCACGTCGCCACAGTCGCAGAGGCCCGTCTCCCACGAGGGAGTCGGGCCTCTTGGCATATCCGGGGGTGCGCGCGCAAGGGGTTGGCACTCGGAACCGGATTTCGGCAGGCTTGTGGACAAGAAGCCCCGGCACCCCGGGGCTCCCGATCACAGGAGCTGACCATGAGTTTTCTCGGCTTTCTTCTTCTCGGCCTCATCGCCGGTGCCATCGCCAAGCTGATCCTTCCCGGCAAGCAGGGCGGCGGCTGGTTCATCACGCTGCTTCTCGGCGTCGTGGGTGCGCTGCTCGGCGGCTGGCTCGGCAGCCTGATCCTCAACCGTCCGCTGACCGAGTTCTGGGACCTGGGCACGTGGCTCCTCGCCATCGGCGGCTCGATCATCGTCCTGCTGATCTACGGCCTGATCGCCGGCCGTGGCCAGAAGGTCAACGACTGACGATCCCCCGGATCCAGACGCCCGCCCCCTTCGGCAGCATCACGCTACCGAAGGGGGCGGGTCATTTCTGTGCGCCCTGCGCCTTGCGCTCCAGCAGTGCGCGCTCCCGATCGTTGCCGGCGAGCGCCGCCGCGGTGGCGAACTCGCTGCGGGCCTCCTCCTCGCGACCGAGTCGACGCAGCAGCTCTCCCCGAGTGGCCGGCAGTAGATGGTAGCCGCGCAGCGCCCCGGAACTCGCCAGCTCGTCGATGATGCGCAGCGCGGACGCAGGGCCGGTTGCCATCGCGACGGCCGCCGCTCGATTGAGCTCCACCACCGGTGACGGGGAGATGCGGCCCAGCGCCTCGTACAGCAGGACGATCCGATCCCAGTCCGTCTCGTCGACCGACGCCGCCACGGCATGACACTCCGCGATCGCCGCCTGCAGGCAATACGTCCCCCGGCCGCGGCCGAGCGCATCGGCGGTGGCGAGAGAAGCCCGACCCCGCGCGATACGACCCCGGTCCCAGCGCCTGCGATCCTGATCGGCCAGCAGCACGGGGTCTCCATGTCTGTCCACCCGCGCGGCGAACCGGGCCGCCGTGAGCTCCATCAGGGACAGCAGACCGTGCGCCTCGGGTTCCTGCGGCATGAGAGCGGCGAGCACCCGGCCGAGGCGGATGGCCTCGTCGCTCAGCTCAGGACGCATCCATTCAGGCCCACTGCTCGCGGCGTGCGCCTCGTTGAAGATCAGATACAGCACCCCGAGGATCGCACCGATGCGCTGAGCCCGCTCCTCACGGGGCGGCACTTCGAACGGAGCGTTCGCGGCGGCGAGCGTCTTCTTCGCGCGGACGATGCGCTGCTGCACGGTCGCCGTCGGCACCAGGAACGCACGGGCGATCTCCTCACTCGACAGCCCGCCGACGACACGCAGCGTCAGAGCGACCTGAGCCTCCTTGGCGAGGACCGGGTGGCAGGAGATGAAGATCAGTCGCAGCACGTCGTCATCCACGGCATCCGGATCCCACAGCAGGTCGCCGCCCTCCGCCTGTTCCCGCTCCAGGTCATGCGCGAGTAGGGCCACCCTGTCGTCGAGTCGTTCCTGGCGGCGCCACCGGTCGATGGCCTTGCGCTTCGCGACCGCCGTCAACCATGCCCCGGCGTTACGCGGAACACCCTCGACCGGCCACTGCTGCAACGCATCGATCAACGCTTCCTGGGCCAGGTCCTCCGCGAGCCCGAAGTCACCCACCATCCGGGTGAGCGCGCCGACGATACGCGCCGACTCGATGCGCCACACCGCGGCGACGGCGCGCTCCGCCGACCCGGGATCGGGTGCCGAGCGCGCCGTCTCGCTGTGCACGGGAGGCGTCATCGCTGCTCGTCCGTCACTGCTGCGCGCGCTGCTCTGCGTCCTCGCGCCAGCCCGCTTCCTTCTGGATCCACTCGTTGTCGGCGGGGAAGTCCTCGACGCCGGTCACGCGACGCACCTCGAGGTACGACCCTCGTCCGAGAGGAGCACGGCTCGCCCACTCCGCTGCCTCTTCGCGCGTGGGGACCTCGATGATCCAGAAGCCGTTGAAGAGCTCTTTGGTCTCGCCGTAGGGGCCGTCGGTGATCAGCGGCTTCTCGGCGCTGAAGTCGACGACGAAGCCCTCGGCTGCGTCGGTCAGTCCCTCACCGGCCACGAGCACACCGGCCTTGATCATGGATTCGTTGTACTTGCCCATGGCCTCGATGACCTGGTCGAAGGGCATCTCCTTGTACGCCTCCACAGCCTCGTCGGTCGCGCGCATGATGAGCATGAACTTCATGGTGTTCTCCTTGTTCGATGGGCCGTCTCTCGACCCTCTCATCTAGGACGTCGAACGGGAACGCCGCGGATCGACATCGTTCCGGAATTCTCTCCGAGAAATTCTGTCCGAGCGACGGAGAAGCTCTGGTCTCGGGAAGTCAGGCGCGACGGGACGGGCGCGCGGCGGCTTCGGCGATCACTGCCGTGAGGGCGTCGAGCGAGCGCTGCGGGCTCCACGCGGCCGCGACCGACGGGGCTTCGGCGCTCAGAGCCGCAAGTCGATCGGGGTCTGTGAGCAGTGCGCGGATCGCCTGTCCCAGCGCCTCGACGTCACCGCTCGGGACCAGAACGCCGCCGCCCTGTTCCAGGACATCGCGGATACCGTACCGGGCGTCGTAGGACACCACCGGGGCACCGTGCAGGAGCGCCTCGACGATCGACAGCGGCTGTCCCTCGAAGGCGGTCGCGGTGACGATCATCGCGGCTCGATCGAGAACGGTTCCCGGTGAATCCGTGTAGCCGGCGAGGAGCACACGACCTCCCGCATCGAGCTCCGCGATCAACGCGCGCAGCCGTTCCTCCTCCGGGCCGCCGCCCCAGATCTCCATGCGGGTGCCAGGTACGTCGGCCGCGAGGAAGGCGCGGATCGCCTGATCGACGCGTTTTCCGGCGGCGAGGCGCCCCAGCACGACCACGAGGCCCTCCTCGCGCAGGTCGTCGCTACGGTCGACCGGAGCGATGGGGTTCGGCACCAGGACGTGCCGTGCCGATGCACCGAAGCGCGACACGACGTCATCGCGCTGCGTGGCGGTCGGCCAGATCACGGCGTCGAACCGGTCGGCCAGCCGGAACCACCGTGTCCAGAGCGTGTTCATCGGGGCATCAGGCGTGTACGGCGCCTCCACGTGCATGGTGTGGATCGTGTGCAGGATGCGCACGCGCGGGTCGGACCAGTCCGCGATGAGCTCGCCGAGCTGCCTGGACTCGCAGATCACGATGATCCGACGGTCGCCGAAGGCCGCGGTCACGTGGTCGAGCCAGGCTCGATAGAGGCCGCGGAAGCCGTGCAGCGCTCCCGTCACCTGGCCCGCGGCGTCGTAGACGAGCACGGGCTCCTCGCTCAGATGCCAGTCCGGGTTGCCCGGGATCACCGGCAGCGCCGCGAACGGTCGCCCCTCGGCATCCGTGAGCACCCGGTACTCCACATCGGGATCGGCGCTCACCGCGGGATCGGCGGCTGTCCGCAGCCAATCGGCCGCTCCCCCGCCGGAAGCCGTGGCCTCGTCGAACAGGTTGCGCATCCGCGAGGAGTCGACGAGCGCACCCTGCTCCACGAACGTCTGCCGGTGCGCGGCATGGTCGGCCGCGGTTCCTGGGTCGAACGTGAGCAGCTGCGGGCCCGATCCGTCGGCCACACCGGCGCTCGCGAGCTGGCGGGCACGGGCCAGCGTCGCGATCGTGTATCCGCCGTCCATACCGGGGATGAGCCGACTGGACAGCACCAGATACTCGGCGTCGGGAAGTGCCGGCGCCGCGTCGGGGAGCATCGTGCTCCCTACTCCCACTCGATCGTCCCCGGCGGCTTCGACGTGACGTCGAGCACGACGCGGTTGACGTCGCGGACGCCGTTCGTGATGCGGTTGGAGATCTTCGACAGCACGTCGTACGGCAGGCGCGTCCAGTCGGCCGTCATGGCGTCTTCACTCGACACCGGGCGCAGCACGATCGGGTGACCGTAGGTGCGACCGTCACCCTGCACGCCCACCGAGCGCACGTCGGCCAGGAGCACGACCGGGCACTGCCAGATTTCCTGGTCGAGGCCGGCCTTGGTCAGCTCCTCACGGGCGATGGCGTCGGCCTCACGCAGAATCTCGAGACGGTCAGCGGTGACCTCACCGATGATCCTGATGCCGAGGCCGGGCCCCGGAAACGGCTGGCGTCCGACGATGGCCTCGGGGATGCCCAGCTCGCGGCCGATCGCACGCACCTCGTCCTTGAACAGGGCGCGCAGCGGCTCGATCAGCTCGAAGTCGAGGTCGTCCGGGAGACCGCCCACGTTGTGGTGCGACTTGATGTTCGCGGTGCCCGCACCGCCGCCGGACTCGACGACGTCGGGGTAGAGCGTGCCCTGCACGAGGAACTTCACCGGAGCACCGCCCGAGGCCTTGGCCTCAGCGACGAGGTCGAGCTGCACCTTCTCGAACGCGCGGATGAACTCGCGGCCGATGATCTTGCGCTTCTCCTCGGGGTCGGTCACACCCTGGAGGTGACCGAGGAACGTGTCGGCGGCATCGACCGTGATGAGGCGCACACCGGTGGATTCGACGTAGTCCTTCTCGACCTGCTCGCGCTCGCCCTTGCGGAGAAGCCCGTGGTCGACGAAGACGGCCGTGAGCTGGTCGCCGATGGCCTTGTGCACGAGAGCGGTCGAGACCGCGGAATCGACGCCACCGGAGAGCGCGGAGATGACGCGGGCGTCACCCACCTGCTCCCGGATGCGCTCGATCTGCTCGGCGATCACGTTGCCGCTGTTCCAGTCCGAGGCGAGTCCGGCACCCTTGTGGAGGAAGTTCTCCAGCACACGCTGGCCATGGTCGGAGTGCTTGACCTCGGGGTGCCACTGCACACCGTAGAAACCGCGCTCGGGGTTCGCGAATGCGGCGACCTTGGTCGCTTCCGTCGTCGCGAGCACCTCGAAGCCGTCGGGGGCCTTGGCCACCTGGTCGCCGTGGCTCATCCAGACGTTCTGCTGCACCGGCTGGCCGCCGAGCAGCGTGCCGCCGTCGCCCGTGATGACGGCGTCCGTCGCGCCGTACTCGCGCAGACCGGTGTTCGCGACCTCGCCGCCCAGTGTCTGGGCCATGTACTGGAAGCCGTAGCAGATGCCGAGAGTCGGGACACCGAGATCGAAGACCGCGGGGTCGAGCTTGGGGGCACCCTCCTCGTACACCGACGACGGTCCGCCGGAGAGGATGATCGCGACCGGGTTCTTCGCGGCGATCTCCTCTGCTGTGGCGGTGTGCGGCACGATCTCGCTGTACACACCCGCCTCACGGACGCGACGGGCGATCAGCTGCGCGTACTGCGCGCCGAAGTCGACGACGAGCGCAGGACGCTGCTGGGTCTCGGACTGTTCGGTCAACGGACACCTTCCGGGGCGGGGGCGGAGGCCTCGGCGGCCTCCCTGGTGGCGAGATAGGTCTTGACTTCACGGGCGACGACCGCCTCCATGAAGAACGACAGCAGCGGCACGACGCCGCCGAGCGCGAGGAGGATGAAGCGCGGGAAGCGCCAGCGCATCAGGCTCCACATGCGGAAGCACGCGAAGAGGTACACGACATAGAACCAGCCGTGCGCCACGAGGATGAACAGCGACAGGTTGAAGCCGTCACCCAGAGACGTCATCTCGCAGGAGTTCGTCATGGGGGCGAACAGCGACCACCACTGGCAGTCGGGACCGGCGAGCACGCCGGCGAACCAGAGCGGACCTCCGGAGCCGCCCATGAAGAGCTCGAGGTGGATCGGCGTGTACTTCAGCACCATCTCGGTCAACAGCAGGAGCAGCATGACACCTGTGATGATCGACGCGATCTGGTAGAACTTCAGCGCACCGCGGATCGCCGGAAAGCTGGCGACTTTCGGTTCGGGCATGCGTCCAGTCTAGCCGCCGGGAAATCGTGACGAATCCGGCAGCGGCGTCCGGGAGAGGGCGATGCATCGGTCAGGAATCGAGAAGCGGCCGGAAGGTCACGGTCGTAGCGTCTTCGACATGAACACGACCATCGATTCCCTCACCCTCGACGTCCCGGATGTGGACGCCGCCCGCTCCTTCTACGCGGAGGCGTTCGACCTGGGCGACCGCCTGCGGTTCCGCGCCGCGGATGCCCCCTCCTCCGGCTTCCGCGGCTACACGCTGTCGCTCGTCGTCTCGCAGCCCGCGAACGTGCACGCGCTCGTCGATGCGGCCGTCGCCGCGGGGGCCACCGTGATCAAGCCCGTATCGAAGTCGCTCTGGGGCGTCGGCGGCACGATTCAGGCACCCGATGGTGCCATCTGGAAGGTCGCCACCTCGGCGAAGAAGGACACCGCTCACCCGAGTCGCACGGTGGACGAGATCGTGCTGCTGCTCGGCGCGAAGGACGTGGTGGCCTCGAAGGCCTTCTACGCAGATCGCGGCATCCCGGTCGACAAGAGCTTCGGGCGCAGCTACGTGCAGTTCGACACCGGATCCGGCTCGATCGGCCTCGGCCTGTACCGGCACGCGTCACTCGCCAAGGATGCGGGCGTTCCGGCGGACGGCTCGGGCTCGCATCGGATCACCGTCAACGGCGTGCTCGGTGCGGCCGTCGATCCCGACGGCTTCGTCTGGGCTCCCGTCGCGGTGAGCGCCTAGGCGACGCGTTCACCACCCGTGATGGCGAGCGCGCTCCTCGACGGCCTCTACGAGCCGATCGGCGTAGTCCAGTCCGTCGTCGTCCGCTAGGAGGTCGGCGCGCGCGGCCACGAAGGCGGCGGAGACCCCGCCGCGGATTCGCTCGACGGCATCCCGTGCCGCCTGCGCCTCGACTCCGAGCGTTTTGGCCGCTTTCAACCAGTGCGTCATCCCAATGCGTGCCATCACGCGCTCGCCTCCGATGGACACCGCAGAGGGCATCGGCTGATCCCCTCGGTAGAGCGCGTTGCTTCCGAGGTCGTAGAGAGGCGCCAACCTCATCTGCGTCCCCGAATGGATGACGGAGTAATTCTTGGCATGTGCATCGGTGTTCGCCGCGGCGCAGGTGAAGACGAGCGCTTCGAACAGCTCGTTCGCCGCGCGCCGCTGCTCGGATGGGGCGAACGCCCGCACCACCCGAGCGAACTTCTCCAGCCCGGGGCCACCGTCGGATTGGTACTTGAGCGCGGGGTCGACGCTGAGTGCCTGCGCGAAATCCTCCTGATGGAGTCGGTGGAGCCGATCGCCGGCTTGGACACGGTCATAGCGCTTCGCGACGAAGACGAAGTCGCCGCGGTCCGTGACCATGAGCCCGTGGTCGGCGACCCGCAACCCCAGACGACGCCCAGCTCTCATGGTCAGAAACTCGTTGACGTCGTGACGGCCACCACGCGCTGCGGGCTTCAGGATGTGGGTGGTCGGCGTCGAATCCCGCGGAACACCCCATTGGCCGTCGTCTGAACGGTACAGCGCAAGCTTCGGCTGCGCACCGGCGAGGCTCCAACGGAACTCGTCGTACCTCTCGGACCAATTCCCTGCGGAATCGACCACGGACGCGACGAGTTCGCCGAGGTCGTCGATGTAATGCACGTCACCCGTGCGCGCCGCAGCGTCGTCGGACGCTTCGCCCGGAGGCAACAGCTGGAGCGCACCGGCCGTATCACGTCCGACATGGCGGAGGAGACCCATCGGGTTCCGGGGACTCGTGTGATGCGCAGCAGCGATGCCCTCCAGAGTTGCGGGGTTGTCGCTCAGCAACCCCTGCAGGAACGGTCGTGCCACCCGGTTGCCGTACTCCGCACCGGCCACGAGTGGCATCGAGATCGAGAGTGGCGTCGCCACGGGCGACAGATCGTCGTCATACGCGAAGCTGATCGCGCCATGCGCATTCTGAGTGAACAGGCCGGTGCGCTGACCATCGACGAACGCGACCAGATCGCCCTGCGCAGAGGATGCGGCGTTCATCTCCCGCCCTCCTCCTCGCTCCACAAGGCACTGAGATCGAACGAGGAATCGCCTTTTGCGTGCTCCTGGACGTTCAGCTGCAGTCCGAGAGACTCCACCACATGCAGAACCCGGCGAAGCGTCGGGTTGTCGAGGCGCCCAGTCTCCAGCTTCACCAACCAAGGCCTATCGACGTCCGCCCGCTCAGCAAGCTCCGTCTGACTCCAGCCTCGACGCAGACGCGCGCTTCTCAGAACGGCCCCGAGCTGTCGCGCTGAGTGGAATGGTTGACTCTCCATGACACCTCCATGCTGTGTGTTTAAAAACACTATCGCCTATGTGTCGTAAAAGTAACACTTGGCTTAGTGCGTTTGAACACACTTCTCGGCCTGTGGTCTGGAACACACAATCGGGCGAGGAGACGACGAAGGCCGCCGGGATCACTCCCGACGGCCTTCGCCTGTGTCATCCGGTCAGAACCACCGGGTCAGCAGCTCCCAGAGCCAGTCGAGGATCGCACCGATGATCCCGCCTGCCCGGTTGACGGTGACCGTCGCGGTCGCCGCGTCCCCGTCCGCCTGCGATGCGGCGACGGTGTACTTGCCGGACGGAGCGCTCTTCGGCACGGTGACCGACGTGCTGAAGGTGCCGTCTGCGCCGACCTGGACGGTGCCGACCTGCACCGGCTTGCCCTTCTTCGGACGCAGTTCGATGCTCACGGTCTCGCCGGGCACGTAGCCGGCGCCGGTGACCTTGAGGTTCTTGCCCGCGGTCACCTTGGACGAGCCGAGGGCGATCGTGCCGGCGAACGCCTCTTCGCCCGCGATCGTGAACGGCACCTGCACCGTGGTTCCGGTACCGGCGACGGCCACCGTGAGCACCTGCTCACCGAAGACACCGGACGGGACCGTGAAGGTCAGGCTGGCGCGCCCACCCTCGTCGGTGGTGTCGACGACCGCGGGGTCGACCGCACCGGCTGCGAGCTGCGTGCCACCGAGCGACAGCGTCACCTCGCCCGGAGCCGGCTCACCGGCGCTGAACGCCAGCGAGGAGAGCGACACGGTCACCTGGTCGCCGGCGCTGTAGCCGTCGGCATCCGCCGGGCTGACCGCCACGCCGACCGCGCGCTGGGCGTAGTCGGGGCTCGCGGTCTTGTTCGCGTCGAACCAGTCGACCATGGACTGCAGGTCGACCTTGCCGGTGTCGCGCTTACCCGTGCCCTCCTTGAAGGTGAAGAAGTTGTCTCCACCCGCCGCGAGGAACGAGTTGGCTGCGACCGTGTAGTTCGCAGCCGGGTCGAGCGCCGCACCGTTGAGCGTGATCGAGGTGATCCGCGAACCCTGCGCCGCGGCGGGGTCGTAGGTGTAGACCAGCCCCTTCGAGACGCCGAGCTTCAGGAACGGACGAGCCGAACCGGCCGGCTGCCACTGCTCCTCGAGAACACCCTTCAGCTGCGCACCCGTGAGCGTCAGCGTCACCAGCGTGTTGGCGAACGGCTGGACCGTCGCCGCCTCGCGGTAGGTGACGTTGCCCGCCGGATCGTTCGCGCCCGCCGAGGCGTACGTGAGGTTGGCACGGATGCCACCCGGGTTCATGATCGCCACATCGGCGCCCGTGGACCACTTCTGCACGTCGGCGACGAAGTTGCCGATGGTGGACTCGCCACCGCGGTTCTCCGACCCGTTCGTCTGACGTGCGCGGTTGAAGTCGGCGGTGATGTCTCCGACCTTGATCGCACCCAGCACATCGGCCTCGGCCTTCGCCTGGTCGACGATCGCCTGCACCTCGGGCACGGCTGGGTACAGCGGCTTGCCCGCAGCGGTGAGGGGCTTGATCTCGTTGGTGATCGAGATCAGGTCCTTCGTCTTCGGGTCGACCTTGATGTTCATCAGGCCCAGGTTCTCGCCGTACTGCCCCGCGGAGACCACCGGGCGGCCGTCGATCACGTGGTTGTAGGCGAGGTGGGTGTGCGCCGAGACGATCGCGTCCACGTCGCCGTCGACCCCGTAGACGATCTCGCCGAGCGGCGAGTCCGGGGTGATGCTGGAGACGGCGGTGCTGGATGCACCCTCGTGCACGAGCAGGATGACGACATCCGCCTCGCCGTTGGACTCGTCACCGTCGCGCAGGTCGTCGGCCACCGCGTTCACGGAGTCGACGATGCTGCGCACCTCGAGGTCCTTGATGCCCTCGGGCGAGACGAGCGAATCGAGGTCTTCGGTGACCGCTCCGACGAAACCGACCCGCACCCCGTCGAGCTCCTTCACCCATGCCGGTGCGAGCGCGGGCTCGCCGGTCTCGGTGACGAACACGTTCGAGGAGATGTACTCCCAGTCCGCGCGGTCCTGCACGCGGTCGCGGAGGTCGGCCCAGCCCTGATCGAACTCGTGGTTGCCCGCCGCGCTGACGTCGAGGCCGGCCGCGTTGAGCGCGTCGATCGTGGGGTTGTCGTCGTTGATGAACGAGGTGAACGTCGAGGCGCCGATCAGGTCGCCGGCACCGGCGAAGATCGTGTTCGGATTCGCCTCACGGAACTGCTTGACCGCACCGGCCAGCACCGCTGCACCCGCTGCGGCACCGTCGGCCTCGATGCGACCGTGGAAGTCGTTCACCGTGACGACGTCGATGCTCACCGGCGGGATCTCCGAGGAGACGCCGACGATGATCGGGTCGTGGTCGCTGGAACGGTAGGGCGTGCCCTGCTCGGTCGCGCCGAAGGCATAGCCACGGTCGCTCCACTCGGGCGAGTTGATGCCCCACACGCCGGCGCCGGTGATCGACGAGACGAGCGACGGAGACGCGATCACGTGGTCGAGCGATCCGAGCTCGCCGTCGAACGAATACGTGTACTGACCAGATGCCTTGTCGGCGACGAGGTCGCTCCACCCGTTCGAGGTGAACACGTCGATCGGGTCTTCCTTGCCGTAGGCGTTGAAGTCGCCGATCAGCAGCATGTCGCCGCTGCCTGTCGTCTCTTCCAGCTGTGCGGTGAAGGCGAGGATCGCGTTCGCCTGCTTCACCCGGTCGGCGTTGAAGAAGCCCTGACCGTCGGCCGGCTCCGCACCTGCCCCCTCGGGCGGCGACTTCGACTTCAGGTGGTTCGCCACCACCGTGACCACGCGTCCGTCGATGTCGAACGCCTGAGCGATCGGTTCGCGGGCGTTGCCCCACACGGACTCATCGGTGACGGTGACGCTGTCGCCGACCCGCTTGACGGCGTCTTTCTTGTAGATGATCGCGTTGGTGATGAAGTCGGTCGTCGCCGCATCGTTCAGGGCCGCGGGCGTGGGCACGTAGCCCCACACGTCACTCCCGGCGTCGGCGTTGAGTCCGGCGACCAGATCCTTCAGGGCCGTGTCGATCGGCTTGCCCAGCTTCACCGAGTTCTCGATCTCCATCAGCGACACGATGTCCGCGTCCAGTCCGTTGATCGCCGCGACGATCTTGGACTTCTGGATCGCGAACTGCGCCGCGTTCGCGGCCCCGCGGGCGCTGGAGTTCTCGCTCTTCAGCGTCGTGAAGTAGTTGTAGACGTTGAACGACGCGACCTGCACGTCGCCGCCGACCTCCGGAGCCTGTGCGGGGCGCGGGTTCGTCGCCGTGAATCCGACCTTGAGGTCGGCGGACGAGGAGTCGTCGATCGGGACGACCGGCTGCAGGCGCCAGTCGTTGAAGCCCCACTGCAGCACGTAGCCGTTGTCGCCGAAGTCGACGGTGTCGCCGTTGCGGACCACCGTGTCCTTCGTGAAGTACGGCTGCTGTCCCGGGTGACCGCTGTTGGTGACCTGGATCGACCAGCCGTCATCCAGCAGGATGCGGTTCGCGCGGTTCGCTGCGGCGATCGCGGCGGCCTGATCACCGGGTCGCGTGGTCTCGGTGCTCTTCACCGCGAGCGCGTCGCCGGCGTTGAGCCAGAGCGCTCCGAAGTTGAACAGCTGGTGGCTCGAAGCCAGGCGATAGGTGCCTTCCGGGGCCACGTACATGTTCTCGTACTGCTCACGGTCGGTGCCCTGCACCGTGGCGGGCAGCGGGGTGACGGCGGGAACTCCGACGCCGGCGGTGACGACCGAGACGTCGGCGGCTGCCGCCGGGTTGATCTGCGTCTGGCCGAAGTACTCGCTCACCGAACCCGTCACCGAGACGAGGTCGCCGATCGCGAGGGTCGGGGTCAGCGCGTTCAAGAAGACGAACACACCGTCGGACGCACCGGGAGTCGCATCGGTCGTGCCGCCGGACCCCTGTGTCTGGATCACGATGCCCTTGTACCCGCCGGTGCGGTAGTCGGCCGTGACGACGCCCTCGACCTGCACGGTCTGGCCGTTCAGCGGCGAGACGTCGGTGGTGCCCTGAACCTCGGCGATCGTCGCCTTCTTCGGATCGGTGCCGGGGCCGGGGCCGGGGTCGACGCCGCCCGAGTTCTGCGGCGTGATGGCGGCGGAGAGCGTGAAGTCGGCACTGTTGACGTCGGTGTCGACACCGCCGGTGCGGTTGAGCGACTTGACGTCGGTGTTGCCGGCGGGTGCGGTCGCCGCCGCACCCTCGAACGTGTTGGACGTGCCGTAGCCGAGCAGGTCGACGACGCCGTCGACGCCCACGACCGAGCCGGGAGTGAGACTCACCGCCGCCGTACCCTCGACGAGCGCGAGCGTGCCGTTGGTGCCGCTCGGGGTCAGAGCGCTGACGGCATCAGGGGTCGGAAGCTCCGCACCGTTCGCGCCGTTGCTGTTGCCCTGCACCAGGTAGTAACCGCCAGCGGGGATCACACCGGTGAGCGGAGCGACGCCGTTGAAGGCGGCCGACCCGGTGGCGGACCGGTACTGCAGCGACATCCCGTCGAGCGTGACCGGAGCCGAGGTGGGGTTGTAGAGCTCGACGAACTTGTTCTTGAAGGCCGCGCCCGCGCTGCCGCCGGAGAGGTAGGCCTCGTTGATCACCACCCCCGTGCCCGTGGTGTCGGCTGTGGCGGGAACCGCAGCCAGCGAGCCGAGGCTCAATGCGGCGACGCAGGTCACGGCGAGAGCGCCGATGCGCCCCCGACTTCTACGGTGCGAGACGGGAGCCACGCGGTTCTCGTCATCTGGAGCGGACATCATCGGTGCTGTCTCCTCGGTCGGGTTCGACACTTCTCAGGGCTGTCACGGCACACAGGGGAAACTCCCAGCGTGCTCACATGGTGCGAGCATACGGAGCGGTCCGGACATCCTCAACGGAGTTTTCCGATTCGTCATCGAGCGCTCACCGGATGGCCGGAAGCACCCCTGACGAAGGTCACTACCGACGCACGCGAGCACGCAATTGCGCACCGCTGGGCGCGCGGATGCGCGTCCGATCAGACGACTGCGCCTTCTCCGGCCCGGTCTTCGAACTCCTCGACCTCGCGCTCCCAGGCATCCTTCGCCAGTCGGTACCAGAGGTAGAACGCGAAACCGGCGAAGATGGCCCACTCGACGGCATAGAACACGTTGAGCCAGTTGACGGGAGAAAGCTCATCGGGCGCGGGGGACGAGATGTCGACCAGCCCGGCCGTCGCGGTCGTCGAGGCGAGGTACGGACGGTAGACGTCGAGCTCCTCGATGTCGTGCCAGCGGCTGAGGAGCGCGGCGGGTGACATGCGGTCCAGTCGCTGCGGGTCGGCGTGCGGAGGCACCCTGGGGCCCTCGTCCGAGATGATGCGCCCGGTGATCTCGACCTCGGAGCCGTCAGCGGCAGCCTCGAGCTCTTCGACAGCCGCCTCGGCCGACTCCGGATCCGGTGCCCAGCCGACCGCGACGGCGATCGAGGTCCGGTCGGCCACCCGCAGCTGGCCGGTGACCCAATACCCCTCGACATCGTCGTTGAAACGGCTCGCCACGACGATGAAGTCGCCGGGAACCCAGGTGCCCGCGGTCTGGACCCGCTGGCCCACGAGCGGTTCCGGCAGATACTCCCCCGGCTGGAGCACATCCTCGAGCTGCTGCACCTGCTCGGTGGCGCCAGGGGCCGGCGGATCGGTCTCGATCGCACGTTCCAGCTGCCACTGACCGAGCCAGGCGAACACCCCGGCCACCAGGAGGCAGAGCAGGAGCATGCCGATCCAGCGTCCCCTGAGCATGACCTCGCGGAGAGTCGGGGGGAAGAGTGCAGGAGTGGTCACGGTGACGCGCAGGACCCTCAGGCCTCGTAGGGCGCCAGCACGACCTCGACCCGCTGGAACTCCTTGAGGTCGGAGTACCCGGTGGTCGCCATCGACTTGCGCAGCGCGCCGATGAGGTTGGCGGTGCCGTCGGCGACGGGCGCCGGTCCGTACAGGATCTCCTCGAGCGTGCCGATGCCACCCACCTCGACGCGGTGCCCGCGCGGGAGCTTCGGGTGATGCGCTTCAGGTCCCCAGTGGAACCCGCGTCCCGGCGCATCGGTCGCACGAGCGAGCGCGACGCCGAGCATGACGGCGTCTGCGCCCATCGCGAGAGCCTTGACGATGTCGCCGGACGTGCCGACGCCACCGTCGGCGATGACGTGCACGTAGCGCCCACCGGACTCGTCGAGGTAGTCGCGGCGCGCAGCGGCGACGTCGGAGACCGCTGTCGCCATCGGGGCGTGGATGCCGAGGGTGGCCCGCGTCGTCGAGGCCGCTCCCCCGCCGAAGCCGACGAGCACGCCCGCAGCCCCCGTGCGCATCAGGTGGAGGGCTGCCGTGTAGGTCGCAGCTCCTCCCACGATGACCGGCACATCGAGGTCGTAGATGAACTTCTTGAGGTTCAGGGGCTCGGCAACGCTCGACACGTGCTCGGCAGAGACCGTGGTCCCCCGGATCACGAACAGGTCGACACCTGCGGCGGCGACGGTGTCGTAGAACTCCTGCGTGCGCTGCGGCGTGAGGGAGCCGGCCACGGTGACGCCCGCCTCGCGGACCTCGGCGAGGCGACGGGTGATGAGCTCGGGCTTGATCGGCTCCGAGTAGAGCTCCTGCATGCGGACCGTCGCCTTGGTGTCGTCGAGACCTGCGATCTCCGCCAGCAGCGGCTCGGGGTTCTCGTAGCGTGTCCAGAGCCCCTCGAGGTCGAGCACTCCGAGGCCGCCGAGCTGGCCGAGCATGATCGCCGTCTGAGGGCTCACGACCGAGTCCATCGGCGCGCCCAGCACCGGGATCTCGAACCCGAAGGCGTCGATCGTCCAGGCGGTCGACACGTCCTCCGGGTTGCGCGTGCGCCGCGAGGGCACCACCGCGATGTCATCGAACGTGTACGCGCGACGTGCACGCTTTCCTCGGCCGAGCTCGATCTCCATGGTCACCCCTCCAGCCTACCCGGCAGGCGGAGCCGCCCGTGCTGGGAGACTGGAGGCGAGACCGGGAGGCACCATGAGGATCGAGCATGTCGACGTGGTCGTGGTGGGCGGCGGGGTCATGGGGTTGGCGACGGCCTGGGCCCTCGTACGTCGAGGACTCAGACCGGTCGTGCTGGAGAGATTCGCCCGCGGTCACCGTGAGGGCGCATCGCACGGTGCGACCCGCAACTTCAACAACGCCTACGACGAGGAGCACTACCTCGACCTGCTCGTGCGCGCCCGTCAAGGGTGGGACGCCCTCGGGTCGGTCGGCGGCGAGTCTCTCCTTCGTCTGCACGGCCTCGTGACCCACGGCGACATCGACATCGCCGCCGTGCGGTCGGGCCTGGAGGGCCGCGGCATCCCGAGTGCCGTCCTCTCGCCCGCCGAGGCGGGTGCCCGGTGGCCGGGAATGCGCTTCGGCGGCGACGTGCTGTGGTCGTCCGACGCCGGGGTCG
>NZ_QOAY01000040.1:0-739 GCF_003314775.1 Microbacterium sp. H6
AGGGCTGGGCCGCCGTGGCCGCGCGTCTGCACGAGGCGGAGGGCCACCTGGTCGTGGTGCTCGACGATGCTGCCGCCGTCGAGCGCGATGGCGCGTTCGCGCTGTGTCGCGCCGTCGGTGCCGCTGCCCGCACCCGTCTGATCGTCGCAACGAATCGGCCGAGCCCCTTCGACAGCGAGGGCCTCGACCTCTTGATCGACACGACGCTCGTCGCTCCCGAAGACCTCATGTTCGATGATGAGGAGATCCGTCGCGCGCTCGACGTCGACGAGGACACGGCGGCTGCGACACGAGAGGCGACAGGAGGATTCCCCGCGCTAATCCGCGCCCTGGCGCTGCGGGGGACCGGCATGGATGCCGCGTCCCTGCGAGCCGCGACCACGGTGATCGAGGACTACCTGCAGGACAGGCTCACCGAGTGCGGCTTCGACCCTCGGGCGCTTCGAGGCATGCTCCGGATCAGCGTCACCGATTCCGTCGACGTTCCGCTCGCCACGGCGCTCACCGGCGATCCGGACATCGTGAAGGCGCTGGACCAGGCGGAGATGTTCGGCTTCGGTCGCTGGGCTGCCGGCGGCCGCAGCTCGTTCGAGCTCACGCCCCTGACGCGCGGGATGCTGCGCCGCGAGCTCCGCGCAGCCCTCGCGGACGAGGTCCCCGGGCTGAGGCGCATCGCCGCAGAGGGTGCCGTGCGCCGTGACCTGCCCCTCGAAGGACTGCGGCTCGCCGTGGAGGGCGA
>NZ_QOAY01000040.1:896-2707 GCF_003314775.1 Microbacterium sp. H6
GCGACCCACGTCACGATGTCGGGGTGGAACCGACTGCTGCACCGAGATCGGAACGGTGTCGTCGAACTGCTCGGCGACGTACCGGTGGCACGGCTGAAGCAGGAGCCGCTGGTGGCCATGCTGCTCGGGATGTGCCTGAAGCCCAGCCGCCTGCGGCGCCAGCGCGGACACCAGCTGCTGCGCATCGCGGTGGCGGCCGCGAACGCCCGCCGGACCACGCTCTCGGCCACGGAGCGGATCTTCATCTGGGCGGCCGAGAGTGCGTCGCTGCGCGCCATCGGACGACCGGAGCGCGCCGCACAGGTGGCAGCCCGATCTCTGGCCCTGTTCAACGAGACCCCGGAATCGCAGTGGCAGCAGTACGCCCGCGACATGCCGCTGCTGTGCACGCACCTCGGCATCTCCCTCTACTACGGCGGGCAGCAGGAGGAGGCCATCCACCTCTGGGAGCAGGCCACCGCCCTCGCCGCCGCGCACGGGGGCAGCAACGCCTTCCACGGCATCTGCCTCCTCGCCGGCGTGCACGCCTTGAACGGAGACCTCCCCGAGGCCAGGCACTACGTCTCCCTGATCAGAGACGGCGGCTGGGACGCGGCGCTGCTCGACAGCTACCGCGGCACGTTCTACCGTGTGGCCGAGGCCATGCTGGCGGTGGAGGACGGCGATCTCGCTGCCGCGAAGCAGCACATCAGGTACTTCGAGCCGTACCGCGCGACCAGCGAGCACTGGACGACGATGGCCTCCGTCGAGGCATGGATCGCTCTGCACGAGGGCGACGCCGCCGCGGGATTGGAACGCCTGGAATCGTTCGCGCGCCTGCGGGGCAAGGAGGCCGGTGCACCGCACGTGCGCCAGGCGCTGTCGCGCCCCCGGATCCTCCTCCATCTCGCCCTCGGTGACGTGAACGCGGCCAAGGCCGTGGTGCAGCGGGATGCGATCCCCGACCGCTTCGCGACCGTCCTGAAGCGGGCACGCCTGGCCCTCATCGACGGCAAGGCGGCCGACGTGGTCCGGCTTCTGGGACAGACCCGCCTGCGCCCCACGAACGCCAGGGAACGCGCAGAGGCCTCGGCGGTGCAGAGCGCCGCCCTGCACCGGGTGTCGCCGGCGGCCGCGCAACCGTCGAGCGAGGCGCTGAACGCCCAACTCGCCGATCGGGGCCTCACCACTCCCCTCGTGCTGCTGAGCGCGGAGGACTTCGGCACGGTGCGAGCCGACCTCGACCCGACCGGCCGTGGGACGTTCCCGCTGCGATCCGCGCTGCCGTCATTCGCGGCCCGACCCCGCCTGTCGTCACGCGAGCAGGTCGTGCTGCGCGCCCTCACCTCCGGCGCATCTCTTCCTGCGATCGCCCTGGAGCTGCGCGTCTCGCAGAACACCCTCAAGACACAGCTCCGCAGCATCTACCGCAAGCTCGGCGCGCACAACCGCACCGAAGCGGTGGAGCAGGCGGCGCGTCACGGTCTCCTGCCGGAGTAAGCGCAGACCCTTCCGGGGAAGACACGGAAGGCCCCGCCCGTCGAGTTCGACGGGCGGGGCCTTCTTTCATGACCGTCAGGCCTGGGAGCGGCGTCGACGCAGGATCAGCAGCACGGCACCGCCGAGCAGCAGAGCGATCGCAAGACCCAGCACCCAGGGCGCGAGGATTCCACCGGTGAGCGCGAGCGGCGTCAGCACCGGGTTCTCGGTCGTGCTGGGCGGCGGCGTGATCGTCCCACCGCCGGGAGGGGTGGCCGTGCCCACAGCCGCGTTGCGGAGAGTCGCACCCGCCGCGTTCGCATGCACGGTCACGGAGTAGGTGATCGTCACGC
>NZ_QOAY01000040.1:2714-9688 GCF_003314775.1 Microbacterium sp. H6
CACGCTCTCACCCTCGGCGAGGCTGCCCGTCCAGCGCAGCTGCGTACCGTCGACCACGGGTGCTGCCACCGTCCGCTCGCCGACGACCGCGGTCGCACCGGGCTTCAGATCGGCGTGCGACAGCACTCCGGAGAGGTCGTCTGTGATGACGACGGCGTCCAGCCCCGTCTCGCCCGTGTTGGTGCCGACGAGCGTGTACGTGACGGTGCTTCCCGTGGCGACCGCCGTGCCCGATCCCGGGTTCGCGGTCTTGAGGAACGCGAAGCCGGGGGTGCCGACAGGGTTCTCGGTCGTCACGGGCGGAGGCGTGAGCTCGCCGCCGCCAGGCGGTGTGGCGGTACCTGCGACCTTGTTCGCGATCGTCGCACCGCCCGCGTCGCCGTTCACGGTCACCGAGTAGGTGATCGTGACGCGCTGCCCGATGGCGAGGGCACCCGTCCAGGTGAGCTCGTCGCCGTTCACGACAGGAGCGGGTGCGGATCCGTCGACCACGGTCGCCGTCGCGTCGCCGTTGTAGGCGGCGTGGTCGAGCACGCCGGACAGGTCGTCGCTGATGCGCACGGGATCCAGCGCCGTCTCACCGGTGTTCACGCCGGTCACCGTGTAGGTGATGACGCTGCCGGGGTCGACCCTGGTGCCCGAGGCGGGATCGGCCGACTTGCGCAGCTCGAAGCCGGGCTCGTTGACCGGGTGCTCCGTCGTCGCCGGGGGCGTCTCGATCGGCGGCACGCCGCCCGGCGGGGTCGCCGAGCCTGATGCCGAGTTCTCGATGATGGTGCCGCCGGCGTCCGCCTTCACGGTCACCGTGTAGGTGAGCGTGACGGTCTCGCCGATCTGGAGCGCGCCCGTCCAGGACAGACGCTCACCGGTGACGGCGGGTGCCGTCGCCTCCGTGTTCCCGATCTTGGCCGTCGCATCGCCGTTGTAGTCGGCGTGCGCGAGCACACCGGAGAGGTCGTCCGTGATGGCGACGGGGTCGAGCACGGTCTCGCCGGTGTTCACGCCCGTCACGGTGTACGTGATGACGCTGCCGGGGTCGACCGCCGTGCCCGCTGCCGGGTCGGCGCTCTTCGACACCGAGAATCCGGGCACGTTCACGGCGTTCGTCGTGGTGCCGGGCGGCGGGGTGATCTCCTCGCCTCCCGGCGGGGTCGCCGTCGCCGTCGCACTGTTCTCGATCACGGAGCCGACGCCTTCGGCCTTCACTGTCACGGAATAGGTGACGGTGACGGTCTGACCGACCGCGAGGGCGCCCGACCAGCTGAGCTTCGCGGCGTCGAACGCCACTGCTCCTGCCGGTGCTCCGGCGACGACCGCGGCGGCATCCTCGTTGTAGGACGCGTAGGGCAGCACCTTGGACAGGTCGTCCGCGATCGCGACCGGGTCGAGCACCGTCTGACCGGTGTTCACGCCGGTCAGCGTGTAGGTGATCACGTCGCCGGGGTCCACTGCCGTTCCCGCGACGGGGTCGGCCGTCTTGGCGAACGTGAATCCGGGCTGGTTGACCGGGTGCTCGGTGGTCGCCGGCGGGGGCGTGATCGGCGTGCCAGGGGTGGTCGGGCTCTCCGGGTCGCTCGGATCCGTGGGGATCAGCGGTGTCGCCGTGCCGGTCACGGTGTTGGCGATCGTCTCGCCACCCGCATTCGCGTCGACAGTCACCGAGTAGGTGATGACCACGTTCTGTCCGGGGCGCAGCGTGCCGCTCCAGGACAGCGCCCCGTCGGCCACGCGGGCGTCGCCACGGCTGGCCGAGACGTCGTCGTTGTAGGCCGCGTGAGCCAGCGCGGGGCGCAGGTCATCGGCGATCGAGACGGGATCGAGCACGGTGTCGCCCGTGTTCGTGCCCGTGACGGTGTAGGTGATCACGCTGCCAGGGTCGACACGCGTGCCCGTCGCCGGGTCGGCCGACTTCGACACCGTGAAACCGGAGGTGGCGACCGGGTGCTCCGTGGTGGAGGGCGGGGGCGTCACCGGGGTGCCCGGCGTGGTCGGGCTCTCGGGGTCGGTCGGGTCGGTCGGGATGAGAGGGGTGCCCTCACCCGTGACGGTGTTGCGCAGCAGCACGCCGGTCGCATCGGCATCGACCGTCACCGTGTAGGTGATGTCGACGCGAGTGCCGGGTGCGAGCGCTCCGTTCCAGGTGAGCGTCGTGCCGACGACGGCGACCGCGCCGGTGGAGGCCGTCACATCGCCGTTGTACTGTGCGTGTGCCAGGACGGCGGACAGGTCGTCGACGATCGTCGCGGGGTCGAGTGCGGTGTTGCCCGTGTTGACGCCGGAGATCGTGTAGGTGATGGTGTCACCCGCGCGCACGGCGGTGCCGGAGGCGGGATCGGCGGACTTCGTCACCTCGAAGCCGGTGTCCACCACCGGGTGGTTCGTCTCCACGGCGGGAGGGACGATCGGCGTGCCAGGAGTCGTGGGACTGTCGGGGTCGCTCGGGTCGACCGGGATGCGCGGCGTGGCCGTGCCGGTGGCGGTGTTGTGAAGCAGCGCCTTCTGGACATCGGCGTCGACCGTGACGGTGTAGCGGATGACGACGGACTCGCCGCGCGGAACGGCGCCGGTCCAGGTGAGCGTGGTGCCGGACACGGCGACGGAGCCGCGGTCGGCGGTGACGTCGTCGTTGTAGGCGGCGCTGTCGAGCACACCGGACAGGTCGTCGACGATCTTCGCCGGGTCGAGGTCGGTGTCACCCGTGTTGGTACCGGTGATGGTGTACGTGATGGTGTCGCCCGCGGACACGGCCGTGCCCGACGCGGGGTCGGCGGACTTGCTGATCGTGAAGCCGGAGCCGACGACCGGGTGCTCGGTGGTCGTCGTCGGCGGGACGATCGGCTCTCCCGGCACCTGCGGGCCCTCGGGGTCACCGGGCTTCGGGGTGGTCGGCGTCGCCGTGCCGCTGACGGTGTTCTTCAGGATCTTGCCGGAGGTCTCCGGTCCGACGGTCACGGAGTACGTGATGGTCACGGCCTGTCCCGGCTGCAGCGCGCCGGTCCAGGAGAGGGCGTTCCCGTTGATCGTCGCCGCCCCAGAGGTCACGGGGGCACCGCCGACGGTGGTCGCGATGTCGGAGTTGTAGGCGGCGTGAGCCAGCACACCCGACAGGTCGTCGGCGATCGATGCCGGGTTCAGGACGGTGGCGCCGGTGTTGGTTCCGGTGACCGTGTAGGTGATGACCTGACCGGGCTCCACGACGGTGCCCGATGCCGGGTCGGCCGTCTTGACCACCGTGTACCCCGCCACGGGGTGCTCGGTCGTGACGGTCGGCGGAGTGGGCGGGGGAAGGGTGCCCGGCGGGGTGCCGGAGGCGGTGACGCTGTTGGCGATCCGCTCTCCCTCTGCGCCCTCGTCGACGATCACCGAATAGGTGATGGTGACCACTTGGCCGGGCTCGAGCACGCCGGTCCAGGCGAGGTCGTCGCCGGTGACGGTCGCGGCGCCGGAGGTGACGGTCGTTCCGTCGATCTTCGTGGCGATGTCGCCCTGGTAGGTCGCAGACGTGAACACACCGGAGAGGTCGTCGGCCACCTGCACGGGGTCGAGACGCGTGTTGCCGGTGTTCTCCGCCTCGACCGTGTAGGTGATGCGCTGGCCGGCGTGCACGGCCGCCCCCGGGGCGGGGTCGGAGGTCTTGCGCAGTGCCAGATCCGGAGCGAGGCGCACGTTGGTGAACGTGCACGTGACGTCGGTGCCGAGCGATCCGGCGGGCTGAGTCACCTGACCGTCGGCCGTCACGGCGACCGGCACCGTCGAACCGTCGGGATTGACCTGCACGCAGTCGAGGGATTCGGCGTATCTCGTGCGATCCGTCGTGCCGGATGCCGCCTCGCTCAGTCGGAACACGTCGCCCTGGTTGGTGAACACGGGGCCCGCGTAGTCGGGCTGCAGTCCGGTGCGCTCACCGCGCGTGACGGCGTCGGTCTGGGGGACCTGGTACCCGGCGGGCGACTGCACGCGCAGGGCGAACTGATCCGTGGCGAGGTGACGCCCCTCCGGGAGATCCTTCTTCAGCGTGAGCGTGTTCGGGAACGTGCAGCTCGCCATGTCGGTGGGCTGGAACGTTCCGAGCGACGTCGTGTTGACCGTCTCGCCACGGGGCAGGTCGACCTCGATGATGCGGTTTCCGCCGCCCGAGACCGAGACGAAGATGTGGCCGAGGTTTCCGAACGCGATGCCGTTGCCCTGGACGCCGGCGCCCATGTCGTGCACCTGCTTGGCGTCGATCGTGGCGGTGCTCGGGGTGAGCGAGGTGGGCAGGTCGGAGGAGTAGATGAAGTTGTCCGCCACGAGCACGAGCTGACCCGAGGCGCTGAACGCCATGTCCCCGTTCGCACCGAAGGCACTGCTGCCCGCGGTCGGGCGGAGCGTTCCGACCTGGACGAAGGTCTGCGGGGTGACGTTCTCTTCCCACGCGTAGAGGTTGATGGCGCCGTTCACCGTGCCGCTGGCGAAGTAGTAGACACCCGTGACCGGGTGGACGGCGCCGCGGAGCACGGACGAGTTCAGCGAGAACGTGGTGCGGGTCGTGGTGTCGGTCACGCGATCGTGCTTGGCGAGGGTCTTGGTGCCGGCGGCGTTGGTGACGGTGTACGCGTAGCGGCCGTTCGAGGAGATGCCGAGGGCGTTGTTGGAGTGGTCGACGCCGAGCGTGCTGGCACCGAGCGTTCCACCGTTGCCGGGCGTGCCCTGCTCGTTCACGACGAACTCGCGCACCTCGGTGGCGCTCTGCACGTACACCGCTCCCGGCGTGCAGAGGAACGGGTCGGCCGCGGCCGCGGGAGCGGCGGTCAGCGTTCCACCGATGAAGACCATCGACGAGGCGACGAGCGCCGTGCTGACGGCGCCCCCGATCAGCTTCTTCGCGCGGCCCCGCCAGCGGCTGAACCGCTCGGACGGAAGGCCATCGGATGTGTGGTCCTTGCGGGCAACACGGAATCCCATGACTGTCTCCCCATTCATCGCTTCGCCGCTGCGCGTTCGCGCACGGAAGCCCCCGCCCCCTCAGGCGACCGCCGAGCACCATTCGGGCATGGTGGACTCGGTCCGGGCCACCGCCAGCCTGGCGTGGGCGCGAGGTCCGTTCCGGGCGGGCGCAGGTTTTTCACCCCGCCTTTTCACCCCTCCCTCCCGTGCCACCTCCCCCACGCGCGAGGGGGACCGCCGCGCGCGGGGGAGACGCCGAGCAGGCGCACCGTGGAGACCGGTGCGCCTGCTCGGGTGCGGGGCGCTACTGTCGCGACCCGATCTCGTCGATCGGACGCGTGCGCATCGACGAGACGGTGCCGATCCACATCGCCACGAGCGCCAGCGCGCCCATGACACCGACGATCGCCAGCGAACCGAGCACCGGGAGGGCGGGTACCGGCTGGCCCGAGATCCCCATGCTCACCCCGATGAGCGGAGGGATCGCGACCACGACACCGAACACCATCGCGATCACCGCCACCAGCATCGCCTCGACGCGCATCATGGCGCGCACCTGCCTGCGGGACGCGCCGATCAGCTGCAGCAGAGCCAGTTCGCGCGAACGCTCCCCCGTCGCCATCACGAGCGTGTTCACCACCGCGATCGCGATGTAGCCGAGGATCACCAGCAGGGCGATGAGGTTGACCCACCCCTGCTGGGATTGCGCTCCCGCTCCCGCAGCCTCCTGCCCCGAGCCTTCGCTCACGAGCAGACCGCTCGCGCCCAACGCTGCACGGACCTCATCCGTTGCGCCCGCGTCGACCGCCACGAGCGCGAAGGCATCGAGACCTGCCGTGGTGTGGGCACTGACCGCATCGGCGGCCATGGTGAGGTCGCCGAAGCCGAGACCCCGCTCGTACACCGCGACGACCGCGGCCTCGAAGGGCGAGCCGTCGCCCAGGTACCCGACGACCGTTCCGCCGATGTTCAGCCCCAGCGCCTGCGCGGCGTCCGTGCTCACCGCGACCGTGGTGGTGCCGTCGAGCTGCGCGAGCGCCCCCTCCCGCACCCGCAGATCGAGGCTGTTCGCGATGTTCGTCGGATCGATGCCCTGCAGCACGTGCTCGTCTCGTTGGAGCTTGCCTTCGAAATCGAAGGAGTCCACCACCGCCGCGCTGAGGGCGACCCCCGAGACCTCGGCCACCCCTGGTGTCTCACGGATGGTGTCGATCATGTCGGGCGAGAGACCCGCCGGGGCCGTCACGCGCAGGTCGGCGATGACGCCGGCACTGGCCTGCGTCGCCGCCTCGGCCGCGATGATCGACGGCGCCCCGATCTGCACGAGTCCCAGACCGATGCCGAGGGCGATCGGCAGGATCGCGGAGGCGAGGCGCCTGCTGTTGGCCGCGGCGTTCGCCGAAGCGAGGAAGCCTGCGGATGAGAGCCGATGCAGCACCGCTCCGATCAGGCGGACGCTCAGCGACACCAGCCACGGGCCGAGCACCGCCAATGCGATGATCAGCAGCATGGCTGCGCCGGCCGCCGCACCGGCCGCGATCTGCCCGCGCACCACCAGCGGCACGGTCGAGACCGAGATGCCCGCAGCGGCGAGCACGATGCCCGTGATGATGCGAGGCAGTCCGATGACGGGGGCACCCGTCGCCGACTCGCGCAGAGCCTCCACCGGATCGAGTTTCGCGACCCGAGCCGCCGCGATACGCGCGGCACCCCAGGCGGAGGCGAGCACGAGCAGCACCGCTCCGACCGCGGGAAGCGGACTGAATGCCAGGGCGAAGTCGCCCGGGATCACACCCCCGGCGACGAAGGCCGACTGCAGCACGGTCGACAGCAGGTATCCCGGCACGATGCCGAGCAGAACGGCGACCGCCGACACCCACAGCACCTCACGGGCGACGAGCGCGTGCACCTGGGAAGGGCTCGCACCGACCGCGCGCAGCAGGGCATAGTCACGACGGCGCGACTGCACCGACAGCGACAGCGTGCCTGCCACGATGAACATCGCCACGAGGATGCAGGTGCCGACGAACGCGCTGCCGATGGCCACG